>QIIJ01000645.1 GCA_003232595.1 Aurantimonadaceae bacterium
AGTGCCCGGGCAACTTCCATGCCCAGCTTAATCCGCTCAAGATCGCTTCTCGACGGTTTTGACTTTGCGTTAACTCCGGCTTTTACCAGCAAAGAAGGCACCAGCTCATGCACACCGCGCACGGTAAATCCCTTCCCCTTAAAATACTCAATAACACCGACCAACACCGCATTGTCGCCAGCCAGCATCCAGCCGAGCACCCGCGGCAATGTTAAATAGGCACCCAGATCGAGCTTCATTTCACCAAGTGCCGGTCGACGCGAAATACCGCCTGCCAGAGTCACTTCGCCAACATTTTGCGACTTTAGCAGTTTAAACATCCGGGAAACCTGACCCCAAGTCATGGGTATATTTGCCAATACCGGGATCAGCCTCGCCTTCTATGCCGAGAATGAACACAGAGCGTCCCAACCGGGTCAATTCGTCAGCCAACTCTGTGGGCAACGACCCATTGCCGGCAATAATAGCGATGGTATGTTCGTCTCTCACTGAATTTCGAACGCCAGTCATTATCAGGCTTTTGATGGATCAGGTTTGCACAATTGCCGGTCTTTGGCCGCATCAATGAAATCCAGAATTTCCAGCACCAAAAGATCGTCTGTTGTTTGGCGTATTGTGTTGGCAACATCCCTGATCGGTAAATCACCGGCAAATATCTGTTTGAAAGCATCACTGGCGGCTTTAATGCTCTTGCGCTCAAAACCATTTCTTTTCATGCCAATAATATTCAATCCAACCAGTCGGCCATGGGCACCGCGCATCATGCCAAAAGGAATAACATCACCTTCAATACCAGTCATTCCGCCAATAAAAGAATTGCGCCCGATACGCGAAAACTGGTGAATGGCTGAGCCGCCGCCACAAATTACATTGTCAGCGAGCTGGCAGTGACCAGCCAGCATGACATTGTTGGACAATATGATGTTGTTTCCCAAAGTGCAGTCATGCGCAACATGAGAATTTGCCAGCAAGACACAGCGATCACCAATAATGGTTTCCAGACCGCCACCTTCTGTTCCGGGATTAATCGTGACACCTTCCCGAATTGTGCAGTTTGCACCAATTTTCAGGGTGGATTTTTCACCTTTGAATTTCAGGTCCTGAGGCTCATGCCCGATAGAAGCGAAAGGAAATATCCGCACATTTGCACCAATTTCCGTATCACCTGCAATAACCACATGGCTTATAAGTTTTACATCGTCATGCAGATTTACCTCACTGCCAACATGGCAAAACGGGCCGATCTCGACACCTTCTCCCAAAACCGCCCCGTCTTCAACGATACTGCTTGAATGGACACTCATGATTTACTTACTCACCTTCAGGAGAAATCATGGCACCGATAATTGCTTCGGCCACCTTTACGCCATCAACAAGGGCAACGCCGGAGTATTTAAAGACGCCACGCCGTTGTTTAATTTTTGTCAAATGGTACTCAAGCACATCCCCCGGTCGCACCGGTTTTCTGAATTTTGCCTGATCAATCGTCATGAACAACACTGAATTTTTCTGCCCCCGAAAGTTGGTCTCGGCGCAAATGGCACCGGCAGTCTGCGCCATGCCTTCGATGATCAAAACACCCGGCATGATCGGATTGTTGGGGAAATGTCCGTTGAAATGCGGCTCATTCACTGTGACATTCTTGATACCCATGGCAAATTCATCACCACGGCGGTTTATCACTTTGTCAACCAGCAGAAACGGGTAACGATGGGGCAAAAGCTCCATCAGTTTTGCAATGTCGAAATCCGTTGTATCTGAATCAACAGGTGTGTTCATTCTACTTTTTTCCCTTGACCATCTTTCGGGCCCCGGCCCGGGCCGCAGCCAGTTCCTTAAGCCAGTGCCTGATTGGTCGCGCAGGTACACCTCCCCACTGAACACCTGGAGGAACATTATCCGCAACGGTGCTGTTTCCTGCAATCTGCGCCCCGTCACCAACTTTCATATGGCCTATGACGCCAGCGCGTGCACCCAAAACAACATAGTTTCCCAGTGTCGCACTTCCGGCAAGTCCAACCTGCCCGACCAGTACACAATGGCACCCTATTACGACATTGTGTCCGATAACAACCTGATTATCAATCTTGGTGCCTTCACCAATAATTGTATCGCGGGTTGAACCCCGGTCAATTGTGGTATTGGCTCCAATCTCCACTTTGTCCTGAACAACAACCCGGCCAATCTGTGGAACCTTGAGATGACCGCCCAGGCCCATGGCAAAGCCAAAACCATCCTGGCCAATACGGACGCCGGAATGGATAATAACATCATTGCCAATCAGGGCACATATAACCGAAGCGCCAGCACAAATTGTAGTGTTACGGCCAATCTGAACACCAGCACCAATGACGGCACCCGGCCCGATCAGACTTCCCCGTCCAATCGATGCCCCGGCCCCGACAACAGCACCAAATTCGACCACCACACCATCTTCAACTTTAGCGTCGGGATGAACAAATGAACCTGTAGAAATGCCGGTCTCACCGGTAATGGAAGCCGGTCGCAATGCCTTGGGAAACATCATCGATATGGCCTGGGCAAACGAACGATAGGGCAGCGGTGATATCAGCACCGCAATACCATCTGGCACCCGTTCCACATATTTTTTCGAACAGATCAGCGCTTTGGCATTGGTTTTTTCCAACGCACTGACATATTTGGCATTGTCAAGAAAACTCAGCCCGTCTTGCGGTGCGTTTTCAATCGGCCCAATGGCAGAAATGGTTTTCCCCGCATCGCTATCATTTTTGAGCTTACACCCCGTTTCTCTTGCGATATCTCCCAGTGAGACAGGCGAAGGCACATCAAAAAATGAAAACTCTTGCATGCTCAACCTGACTTCACAGGCGCATCAAAGGACTACGCGCCAACAGGGAATTGACGGGAACCTAGAACTTTGTACTGATACCAAACCGGAATATCTCGGTCCTGTCATAGGATTCCTTCAGTAATGCATGGGACAAATCAACCCGCAACGGCCCGAACGGAGATTCCCAAATGATCGAAGCCCCAACAGACGCGCGTAAAGCAATATCATTCAATGTTGCAAGGGTGGCAGTAGCGCTTGGTCCTGCAAACCCACCACTGTATTCATTGCCAAACAACGTACCGCCTTGTGCAAAGACAGCGCCTTTCAGACCGAGCGAACGGGGGAGAATCGGCAGAGGAAATTGGACTTCTGCAGTTGCATTGACATAAGTCGTGCCGCCCAGCGGTTCATTGGTATCAATGTCACGAGGACCAATTCCGAAGCGGGAAAACCCTCGAATTGTCTCTCCACCCTGGAAGAAGTTGTCAACCACCCGCAGATCCTGGTCCACGCCAAACACATAGCCACCACCAACAGCAAGCAACCCGACAATATCCTGATCCTCTGAAAGGGTGTAATAGCCTGTTGCTTTTGCCTCGGATCGAACGAATTTCGCATCACCGCCAAGGCCTGCGAAAGTCTGTTTGAATGATGCAAAGATGCCTTCACGAGGACTACTCAAATTGTCGATTGAACTATATGTAAGGGTATAACTTAGTGCCGAAGTCGTCCAGTCACCGGAAGATACACCAACGCCTGTAACCACATCGCCAACAAAGTTTGGAACGATTTGCTGCGTCGCCAGCGACAGGCTGTTTCGGATAATACCGGTTGTAAAGTCCTCAGCCTTGTACTCGTATGCCGTTAAAATGCTCAATCTGTCAGTCAAAGGTGCGGCAAACCTGATCACTGCAGAATTTGCTTCCCTGTCAAACCGAACAGAATTTGATGCGCTTGTGGTTAAGCGTGAAAGATCAAATCCTGCGGCAATCCGTCGCCCGAGGAAATAGGGTTCAGTAAAGGAGAGCTCATATTTCTGGTCGTCAGCACCAATTCCGCCTGCGATCTTGATGAACTGGCCGCGGCCCAGAAAGTTCTTTTCGGAAAATGAGATTTCGGCAATCGCGCCACTATCGGAAGAAAAACCACCGCCAATTGAAAACTCACCGGTTGGTTCATCAGTCACATCAACAAATATAATGATACGGTCAGGTGCAGAACCGGCTCCGGTGGAAATATTTACCCGCTTGAAGAAGCCCAGCCTGTCAAGGCGCTGCTTGGCGCGTTGAATCAGAACACGGTTATAGGCATCGCCTTCTGATACATCAAATTCACGGCGAATGACGTAGTCCCGGGTTCTTGTGTTGCCGCGAATTTCAATCGCTTCAATATAGACTTTGGGGCCTTCATCCACATAGTAAACGATCGAAATCGTACGTTCATTGAAATTTCGGTCACCGCGCGGACTGACTTCGGCAAATGCAAATCCGTCCTTGGCAATTCTGGTTGTTACACCGACCAGTGTTTTTTCAATTTTGCGGGCGCTGTACACATCTCCAGACCTGGTTTCCAGTTCACGATACAATTGATCGGTATCAACACTGGAAATGGAATTTTCAATCACCACTTCGCCAAATGTATAACGATCACCCTCTTCAACGGTAATTGTAATCGTGTAATTGTTGCCACCCCCATCCAGATCGGCAACGGATGAAACAATCTGAAAATCCGCGTATCCACGGTTGTAATAGAACCGGCGCAGCTTTTCTTCGTCAGCACGCATACGGTCAGGGTCGTAAATATCGTCCCTGCGCAGCCAACTTAGAATATTGGTTTCATTGATCGACAGAAGGTCCGTCAATCGGCGGTCACTGTAGGCATTGTTGCCGACAAATGTGATATTGGCGATTTTGGTGCGGTCGCCCTCATTGATATCAAACACCACGTTAACGCGATTGTTTTCGAGGCTGACAACCCGGCCTTCAACAGTCGCGGCATTTCGCCCGGTGCGCTCATAGGAGCTGCGAATACGTTGCACATCGCTATCAAGTTTTCCGTCAGTAAATATAGAGCGGCCCGTCAGTTGAACTATTGCCTGCAGGCGATTGTCCTTAAGTCTGCTGTTGCCTTGAAAAATCACCTCGTTGACGGTTGGGTTTTCAACAACCTTGACAATGAGTGAGCGGCCACTTCGAAACACCTGTACATCAGAAAATAAACCGGTGGAAAACAATGCTTTCAAGGACTGATCAACATCAAAACTGGAAAATGACTTCCCCGGTTTAATTGTAACGTAGGAGCGGATTGTGCCAACATCCACCCGCTGGTTGCCACGAACAACAATAGCGCTGACAACCGCCGCCGCTGCCTTGTCGGCAGAAGCCAGCAGGATCACGGTTCCTGTTGTTAACGAGATCGACAGCAATGAAACCGCCAAGACGACAGTTCTGACTGAATTACGAATAAACTGCATCGAATACCACGTCCCTAGATTATTTGCTGCATTGACAACACCCCTGAGCAAGACTCACTTATCGCGCCCAATTTCTGCATTACCTGTTTTTACAGTGTTTTTCCACTCATGCAACCATTCTGACGTAAAGAATCTGGTGAAATTATTAATTTGCTAACCAACCCTGTTACAAGCTTAATTTTTGGTTAACAAACGTTGACTGGATTATCCCGGTAATAATCGCAAAATATCATTGCGGGTTGCAAATATCATCAATCCCAGCATGCATAACATTCCAAATCGGTAGCCCATTTCCTGCGCTTTTATGCTCAAAGGTTTGCCTCTTACAGCTTCAATGGCATAAAACATCAAATGCCCGCCATCCAGCATCGGGATAGGAAACAGATTCAACAATCCGATACTGATCGATAAAACGGCGGCCAATGTGATCAAGCGATCGTAACCAAGTGTAGCAACTTGTGATGAGATTTGCGCAATTCCAACGGGTCCCCGCAGCTGTGCAGCGTCCTGGCGGCCAACAATAATCTGCCCCAGAAACTTCAATGTCCGGGTAGCGACAGACCAGGTCTGGTCAACAGCCAGCACAACAGCCGAAACCGGACCGTGCTCGATTTTGCGGAAAGTTGACTCGTCAGTAGAACTCGTAACACCTAAAATACCAACCGAATAACTGTTGCCGAACCGATCTTTTTGCTCGGTCATTCTGGGCGTCACATTAAATATTTTACTTTCCCCGCCCCGCTCAATCTCAATTGCCAGCGACTCCCCCGCACTCAAACTGATTGCGTCCTGAAGATCACTAAAGGACTGGATACGGTCACCATCGACGCCAACAATGCGGTCTCCCGGCAAAAATCCAGCATCGGCTGCAGCCGTTCCTTCCTTTACTGTGCCTATAACCGGGTCAACTACGAAACTGCCGCTGTACAAAAAAGTCGCTGAGAATATAACAATTGCCAGAATAAAATTAGCCAAAGGCCCGGCGACGGCGACCAGGGCGCGCTGCCAGACCTTTTTGCTTTCATACGTTCCATCAAGTTCATCGCTCGTCATTCCGGCCAGTTTTTCGTGGTCAGGATTACTTGCAACGCCCGCATCGCCAAAAAACTTGACGTATCCGCCAAGAGGTATGATGCAAAATTTCCAGCGGGTTCCCCGCTTGTCCGTTATGCCGAACAATTCCGGCCCGAAACCAACGGCAAAAGCTTCGATTTTGATGCGATTCCAGCGTCCGACAAAATAGTGGCCCAGTTCGTGGAAAAAGACGACAATCGTCAATACCAGCAAAAAGGGAACAACCGTCCCCAAAACCCACGAGCCAATTTGTGTAATACCATCCATATGCAGCGCCGAATCTTTTTCTGTTGGTCAGGAAGTCACAGGGTACTGCCCGGTTTCGAAGCAGGAATATACCATCTATCCTGCAATTGCCTGTTAAAAAGTCCATATCATGGCAAAATTGTTGCGATAGTAAATATTTACAGCAATCGCAATTCTCAGACCGGTTGAACTGCCAGAATGACGGCAAAAGCAACCGCTGCCACAATCAACCCGTCCACCCTGTCCATTATCCCACCATGACCGGGAATGATATTGCCTGAATCCTTGACCTTGAAGTATCGTTTGACCCAGGATTCAAACAGGTCGCCAATCTGGGACAATATCGACAAGGCACCGGCCAAAAATACGGGAACCAGTTGTGTATCAGCAAAACGACTTAGCAAAATGGTTCCGATAACAGCTGCCATCAGACCGCCAAAAAAGCCGGACCAGGTTTTTTTGGGTGACACTGAGGGCATCAGTTTCGGCCCGCCAATTGCCCGACCGGCAAAATAGGCCCCGATATCAGTTGACCAGACAATCACAAAGAGAAGTAAAACAAGCACCAACCCGTTTTGGGATTCCCGCAAAAATATCAGCGAAAAAGCAGGCAGCAGCGCATAAACCAGCCCTGTTGACACCCAAACTCGCTGATTTTTGAACCATTCCCAAAGTGCCAGCCCGATGGTTGCCCCGATGGTTGCTATGGTGACAACGGGCAATGGTGTTAAAATCGGCACCAAAACTGCTGCCCCGGCAGCGCTTGCTACAATAATCAGTCCTGCGACACCAATCCGTCCTGCCCCCGATTTCGAGGTTATGGATTTCCATTCGATAAATATACAAACTCCGGCAATTCCGGCAAGCAATCGAAACGGCCAACCGCCGTACCATGTGACAACAAGAACCACGCTTCCCAGAACAACTGCAGAGATGATGCGGAGCCGCAGTTCAGAACCTGCGCCCGGTATCACGATGCGACTTCCTGCTTAAGACCCCCAAACCTGCGATCTCTGGATTGATAAATCGACAGGGCCCGGGCGAATTCATCCCGGTTGAAGTCCGGCCAATGGCAGTCAACAAAAACAAATTCAGAATAGGCCACCTGCCACAACAGAAAGTTGGACAACCGCATTTCACCCGATGTGCGGATAATCAAATCGGGGTCTGGAATATTTGCGGTATCGAGGCGCGTGGATATCAGCCGGTTATCGATGTCTTTACTGGCAAGCGAGCCGTTCTCCACTTCAATTGCGATTTGGCGAACAGCACGGGAAATTTCGTCACGCGCGCCATAATTAAACGCAATAACCAGTTTCAGACCATCATTGGCTCTCGTCAGGTTTTCGGCCTCTTCAATCAGCGATTTGATATCGCTTGCCAGATTTTCACGCTCGCCAATCACCTGTACACAGATATTTTCCCGGTGCAGATCAGCAAGATCCCGACGGATAAACAGCTTTAATAAACTCATCAGGTCGCTGATTTCACTTTGTGGCCTTGACCAGTTTTCAGATGAAAATGAAAACAGGGTCAGATATTCAATGCCAAACCCGACTGCATGCTCAACAGTTTTTGACTGCGCATCAATCCGCGTTCAGCTGCCCAGCGTCCATTGCCGTCCATGATTATCGCCACATGTCGCGGCGAGGAATCCTCGAACATTACAGACCTCATTTGCGATTTGCTCCTGTTATTGCTGAACCAATTTTCGCAGACTACACCTGCATGATTTCCGTTTCCTTCTGCGCAAGAAGGGCATCAATTTCAGTGATGGCTTCGTCGGTGAGTTTCTGAACCTTGTCTGATTCTGCCCGCGCATCATCCTGCCCCAGTTCCTTGTCCTTTTCCAGTTTCTTCAAGGCCTCCATGCCGTCACGGCGCACATGGCGCACGGCCACCCTTGCATTTTCTGCATATTGATGGCCGACTTTCACCAGTTCACGACGGCGTTCCTCATTGAGTTCCGGCATAGGCAGGCGCAAATTTGTGCCGTCAACCACCGGACTGAGGCCGATATTGGAGTTCCTGATTGCTTTTTCAACAGCTGGCACCATCGACTTGTCCCACACCTGAACCGATATCAATCTGGGTTCAGGCACATTGACAGTAGCGACCTGATTTAACGGCATTTGCTGGCCATAAGCTTCCACTGTGATCGGATCAAGCAATGTTGCAGAAGCACGTCCGGTGCGCAATCCGCCCAGATCGCTCTTGAACGACGTAGTTGAGCCTTCCATCCGGCGTTTCAAATCATCAATATCAAAGTCTTCCGTTGCCATGATTTAAGTCCTTGCATGTTAAACAGCTGTTAGCCACTGATAGTGGTAGATTTTCCCGCACCCATTAAAACCCTGGCCAGACCGCCCTTGTCGGCAATTGAAAAAACGACGACCGGGATGTTGTTATCTTTTGTCAGGCTGATTGCAGCCGCATCCATTACTTTAAGCCCGTTTTCCAAAACCTCAGAATGGCTCAGCCGGTCATATCTGACCGCATTTTTGTCTTTTTTAGGGTCGGCGGAATACACCCCGTCAACCTGGGTACCTTTGAACAGGGCATCTGCGCCAAATTCCGCAGCCCGCAGGGCAGCGCCCGTGTCTGTGGTAAAATACGGACTGCCCGTGCCACCGGCAAATATAACGATCCGCCCCGCGTCGCGGTGATTGATCATAACACGCTGCTGAAACGGCTCACAAACGGAAGGGATTGCCAGGCCCGAAAGAACCACTGCATCCCCGCCCTGTTTTTCAAGCTCCATTCGCAGCGCCAGCGCATTCATGACGGTTGCAAGCATGCCCATATGATCGCCGGTCACCCGGTCGGCCCCGGCTGCTGCCAGTGACAGGCCGCGAAATATATTGCCGCCGCCAATGACCACGCCAATTTCAACACCCAGCGCGCGCGCTTCAAGAA
>QIIJ01000135.1 GCA_003232595.1 Aurantimonadaceae bacterium
CCTGTGGCTCGTTTTCGCGTCTCTGCCAGAACATGCTTTTCAGCACTACTAATACCAGTCCCAGCAAACCGCCAATGATAAACCCGACAATAACAAAGATTTTACGGCTGGGGCTCACTTTTTCCAGCGGCGGTATTGCAGGGTTGATTTCTCTGGTATTGGTGGTGGTAATGCCTTCCTGCTCTCCTGTTTCACGCGAACGCAGCAGATAATCCTTATAAACCCGGTCATGGGTCTCCAGATTACGTTCCAGTTCGCGCAGTTCAATCTGGGACGCGCCAACGCCGGTTGCCTGGGCTTCAAGCGAGGTCACCTGCTGATTGAGGTTCTGCTGGCGCCTGGTTGCCCGCTGGAAATCCTTGGTTGTTCCGTTGATCAACCGTTTAATTTCCCGTCTGATCTGGTTTGTGGTGGAATTCAATTCCGCTTCAGCTGCAATACGTTCCGGGTGTTTTGGCCCAAGTTTGGTTGCAAGCTTGTCAGCATTGGTTTTAAGGGCAGAGTACCGAATTCGTAAAGACGAGATTGTGCTTGAATTCAGACTGGCAGATACGGCACCTGAAATCACATCGGTCAAATCCGTGACTTTCGCCTGCTCCATGCGCGACTGGGCATTGACCACCTCGATTTTGGCATTGGCCAGCTGTTCATTCAGGCGGGAAAGCTGAACTTCTGTGGTCAGTTTTCCTTCCGAGCTGATCAGGCCGTTGCTGGCTTTATAATTCTCGACAGCATTTTCAGCATCGAGCACCCTTTTGCGCAGCGCCTCAAGTTTGTCTTCCAGTACCTGACTTGCATCGCGGGCAATGCGCGAGCGCGCGCCAATTTCACCATTTACATAGGCACGGGCAACCGCATTGGCGACGCGTGCTGATTTTTCCGGATCTTCGGTTGTAACCCCGATCGCAATAATAAATGTCCGGTTGCCACGTGATATGGAAAGCGCATCCTGGAGTTTTTGTAGCGCCAGCTGGCGATCTCTTGCTTCAGAGGAAGCACGAGATGGTGGGAACAATTCATCGGTAATGCCAAATAACCCGCTTGAGCGACCGATAAATTCAGGGTCGCGCCAGAGATTTTCCTCCTCAATCACCACATCCAGCACGCTGCTGGATTCAATAATGCGCAACTGGCTTTCAAGATTGGCTATCATCGCTTCGCCGCCAAAACCCGAAGACGTCAGTTGACTGTCAACCACTTTCAGATCACGCGGATCCAGCGAAAGCTCAGCCCAGGCCTGATACATATTGGGCAGGGATTTTGCATAGACCGCGGCAAGCACCGCACCAATAATTGCCAATATCGATATCAGTTTCCAGGCGGCCAGGATGGACCGCATGATTGCATCGAGATCAATCGTAAATCCAGACGACTGATCCGGCGCCTGATGTGGGCTTTGATCGTAAAGCTCGTCTTCAACCTGAGGAAGATGGATGCCATTGCGGCTTTGCCCTTCCTGGTAAGCAACTCGAGCGGGGTCATATTCTTGTTGATGTGGCTGCTGATCTCGCGAACCAAATCGCACCGGATCAGGGTCGGGCAACGGATAACGGGGGGGATATGGCTGATAATCCGGTGCGTAATAGGGTTCTGATTGACGGGGCTGATGATGCGGGTGTTGCTGATGGGCACCGTGATGGTCTCCGTAGGTCACAGGATCAGCGTTGTCGCGGGTCGGGAGTTCGCTGTAATGCGCCCTTTCTCCATAGTGGGCAGCATAGTGGGCAGAATTTGCTGCATCGGCACCATCACGCTGCGGCCAGGATGCGTAGGCGGGCGGTTGGCGATGGTCGTAATACTGGTTCTGCGGAGCTTGTGGTTCATAGGGCGGCAGGTCGCGATATCCACGCGGGGCGTTGTAAGACGATGCGGCAGGCCTTTGCGGTTCAGTCGGTTTCCTGCGCACGTTGCTGAAATAAAGGCCGTCATTACCCACTTGAGCGTTGGTCAGTTTTCTATGAGTGTGCACCTCACCTTGCCCGGCCTGCGCCGCAAAAGTGTGTGGCGCAGCATGTGCAGCAGGATTTTGACGAGTTGGGTAAGTCGTCCGGTTGCCCTCCCGCATTTTATCGTCACGGATACGCTCAATCTCGGCTGCAAGCTGATTGGCTTTTTCATTAAACCGCAAAGTTTCTTCGCGCTGTGCCAGAATTCGCGTTTCGTGCTTTGCCTGTTCAATGCGAGCCCTTTGGGCCTGGAGTTCCGCCCGTTCCATTTCGTGTTTTTCACGCAATAACCGGTCACGCTCACGCGATAAATCGGCGGCGTAATGTTCTTGCAGAATATTATGGTTATTATCGTCCGGTTGTCGGGTGTTGTTCGTAAACGGCAAAACGATATCAAGCAGAGAACCTGGATCGCGCGCAGGTTTCCCCGGTTCGGAATCCATATCCTCCTCTCGACTCACATCATTTGTTCCATGTAATACAGGCATTTACGAAAAAGCGCTCCACAAGCACATTGAGCGCTACGGAATTCCCCAGCGAACTCTTATTCATTTATTAAGGTCCATGGATAACAAACCCTTAACATTCGCGATTTTACGATAATATTTGTTGCCCGGAGATTACGATTTCTGTGCAGCCTTGCGGTAATTTTCGATCACATCGAACATCGGCTTCTTTTGATAATTACGGTCCAGCGGCAAGGGGCGGTTCGGCGCGCCATCCTTGCGTTTAAAAACATCTGAAATCCACGAATATCGATCGGTGATACCCCAACTGGTGATCGATTGCGGTTCGGTGGTCGAATAAATCACATCCAGAAATTCAGCCACCACATTTGCGACGCCCATATCGCGCCGCACAGTATTTTTTGACAGGCGCCAGTCGATCACGTCCAGTTCGGTGATCAGGATATTTACCCCCAATTTAGACAGCTTCTGGATAAACTGGGCAACGCCATCACGGTCAAAACCCCGTTCAGCATAAAGATGTGCCTGCATACCAACCCCGTGAACCGGTATATTCTGATCCTGCAGTTTCCGCACAATCCCTAGGATTGCAGAACGTCTGGCGTCAAACCTCAGCCCTGAGTTGGCCAGATCATAGTCGTTGATCACCAGTTGGGCGGACGGGTCGGTTTTTGCAGCCGTGCGAAAAGCAATTGCCACATGATCCGGCCCAAGATGCTTCAACCAGATGCCATCGCGCCAGTTTCCCCCCTTCAATGGATTGTGCGCCACTACCTCATTGACCACATCCCAGGACGGTACGACCTCGCGATAATGGTCTACCACCTGCTCGATATGATCAACCAGTACCCGTTCTGCTTCCCGCCGGGATGAAATCGCATCAACCCATTTCGGGTTATAGCCATACCAGAGCAAGTTGTGTCCGCGTACCGATTTGCCATGCTTTCGGGCAAAAGCAATGATTTCATCGGCGCGGGCAAAATCAAACTGGTCTTTGGTGTGACGCAAAGACGCCCATTTCAGCATGTTCATCGGCACCAGAATATCAGCGTGGTCAATCAGCGCCTGTCGGTATTGCGGATCGGTGCGAAAAGGCTTCAGTTCGACCGCAATGCCATAGGGAGTTCCACGGGCCTGAGCCATCGCCGGGCTCAGTTTTGAGCCAAGTCCGCTATTGATGCCAAAAGCTGCAAACCCCGCAAGAACGGAACGCCGTGTTAATGGTTCCATGGTAGCATCTCCGCAAGTTTATTCGATCCAACCAGATATTCGGGTGCAACCTGAAAATGGCGTTTATTCAATCTGTTACCGGCGGTATCGACACGGAGAAAATCCGTGGATACCTGTCGCTGCTGTCCGGTTCTGCCGGTCGGCTGGTGATTTCGGTTGCTTATTTTGTTGCCATTGCCAATGCATTGAGCCTTGGAGATTTCGGGCTTTTTGCCACCGCTTCTGCAACCGGTGTGGTGTTGTCGCGGCTTGCAGGTTTTGGCTTTATCTCGCCACTTTACCGCACTGCCACTGTAAGGCCACGGCTGATTGGCGCTTTTACCGCCGGATTTGGTGTCGCTTTCATTGCCTCGCTGCCACTGGTTTTGCTGGTTGCATTGGTTTTCTACCAGTTGGTCTTTGCAAACGGCATGAGTATTGCGGCATTTTTCTTTGTCATCGCTGCGGAAATCCTGTTCTGGCGGCTTTTTGAAGTAGTGATCATTGTCAATAACGGCCTTGGCCGCTTTGGCACCGGTGCTTTTTTGACAATTTTCGGCACCGCCATGCGCGGCATTGTTGCCGTAGGGTTTGTATTCTGGGGCGATGGTTCCCTGTTCCATTGGGCCATGCTTTACGCCGCCGCCAATGCTTTCAGCCTGTTGTTTGGTGCGGTTTTCTTTTATCCCCGGGTAAAACTGCGCTGGAAGCCAAAGGCCTATATCGGCCGTATGCGCGACGCGCTTTCTGTGTCTGCCGCTGAAGTTTTGTTTTATCTTCAAATGGAGCTGGACAAAATACTTGTACTGGCTGTGGGTGGTCAAGTCACGGCGGGGCTCTATGCGATCATTATGCGACTGATCGATTTGACCGCCCTGCCGGTTCGTGCCTTCAACACCATACTGGTGCAGGTGATCATGAAAAAGCGCGGCGGCCTTAGCGACGTCAGGACCCGGTTCGGTATTGAGGTGGCCATTGCCATAATTTCCATTGGCGGGCTGGCCGCACTCGCGATTCTGCTCAACATTGCGCCGGGAATTCTCGGCAACAATATTGCTCAGGCATCCGGTTTCCTGGCATTGGTGATCATAATCCCGGCATTTCGCAATCTGGTCGAATATCACTCGGAACTCCTCTACGCACGCGAACAGACCACGGCCCGCGCGGTCATTCTGGCTATTGTCGGACTCATCAAAGCAACCCTTCTCATCCTGTTGCTCAATTTGCTGCAAGACTTCTCAGACCGGGCAATCTGGTTGAACGCGGTCTTCCTCCTGCTTTATCTGACCTCCGCCATTGCCACCTACGGTATTGCAATGAGAACGAAAAACTCAGCCCTGGCTTTGAATTAATCAGGCTGCTTTCTCCAGAAACCGTCGCAGCACACCCGTGTCTGTGCCGGTAAAAGACTGGATTCCAACTGCAAATTGCCGCTCATCCATGGAATTGACAAATTGCGCGAGCGCATTGCCATCAAGCGCATCACCATCCCAATAGGTCAGGCAAAGACCGATTTCCGCATGCCAATGGCGGGATTTTTCTTTCAATACCTGATCCACATAACAGCCATAAATCAGACACTCTGAAAATGTCCGGTTTCGACCAAGAGCAGACACCCATTCGCGACCCGTCACCTGTTCGATATGGGCGCACATATCCAGCACAGTTTTCCGCCGCCAACTGACAAGATTGTTGATATAGTCAGCATGGGGTACGGAAGGATTGCCAAGAGTCAGCATCCGGTAGGTGGCTTCAAGCCATTTGACGTGCTCGTCCATGGCAGAAGTTACTCCGCTTGGTTTGCGGTAGAGGCGCAGATTATCGCCCCGCCACAGCATTTTCCCGTCAAAGGGCCGCACAAAAAACATATCGGAATCGCAATAGAGCAAAGCCTCGTGCCCGATGTGAGGAGCTATTGCGATACGGCGCAATTGCTGCACATGCCAGCCGCGCATCGGCCAGGTGCGGGCTGAAACCCACAATTTGCGGGCACTTTTACCAAATCCGCTGCGCATGACACTCAGCCAGTCCGGCAGAATATCGCGTTCGTTAATCACATGTCGGTTTTTGCCCCGGAGGCTTGAAAACAAGGAATAATCCTCGTTGTCTACAAGAATATAGTGATCATCCACCCCACTCACATGGGCATCGATACTTTCGCAGAGCAGCTTGCAGCGTTCAAAATCCGCCTGATAGGAGGGCGTTACAATCGCAACACTATTATCTGATATCATCAATCTGTCCTGCCAAGTCCGATTTTCTGCATGATAGACCGCATCAAAAACAGTGGATTTCCGATCACATAACGCACCCACATGCGCCGTGGTTCCAGCCCCAGCCGGAACAGCCATTCAAGTCTCAGACGACGAAACACAGCGGGTGCGCGGGGAACCCGGCCTGCAACAAAATCAAAATAGGCGCCCACACCGAAAGCGAGAGTGCAGTTTTCGACCGAACAGTTTTTTGCAATCCATTTTTCCTGTGCCGGATTACCAAGAGCCACCAGCAATATATCCGGCCTTTCAGCAATCAAACGATCAAGAACCAGTGGCTCCTCGGCCATGGCATAATATCCGTGGCTGACAACACTGAACCGGTGACCGGGGAACCTTGCTCCCATTCGTTCCGCTGCGATTTCCGCAATACCCGGCTTGCCGCCCAGCAATCCAACACTTACACGACTGGTCAGATGATCAAGCATCGCCGGCACAAAATCAGTACCATTGAGATTATCTGGGAATTTCCGCCCGTAGTTGATAATCGAGCACAAATCGACACCAATGCCATCGGCCAGCACATCGAATTTTTTCAGGGCATAACGATAATCATCATCACGCCAGGCGATATTTGCCCCGTGTGCATTGAGGAAAGAGAATTTGGTGTGGGTTCGAGTGGCAATTAATTGGGCCATATGAGCCAATACCGCGTTCCGGGTGAAAACAGAAACGTCAACACCCAGAATATTTCGGCTTGAACCAGTATTTCCCTGGTTATCTGATCTTTGGGAGACAAATGCCCCCGAATTAGCGTTCAACATATACCCGACCAAAGTACCACAGGCAAATTTTTGAGCCTCCGCCAGTTGCGGACCCAGTGTGCCGGAAAACGAGCCTGACCCCGGCGATTTGCCTCGATCAAAGACTGGAATGAATGTGGGAATTCCAATCTGAGAACAATTTCCTCATTAATACGCAATCATTATGCCACTTGACTGTATCAATTCAGGACAGTCTTGAAATAACGGATATCATACAAGCGTTTACGAGCTGTCAACGGCAGAATATTCACCTGTTCAACGCATCAAGGCCAAGGCGCAAAGCCTGATGCAGACCGTTCCGCTGAATGGCTGCAAACCGATCTCCGTCAATTCTGCCGATATCGCCTTTCCGAACACTGCCTGCAAGCTGATTAAGAGCAGTTGCAAATGCGCCCGGCTCATCTTCAACCCGGCAGTTTTCAGGGATTTTGGCGATACCACGCACCGATGACCTGGTCGCAACACAGGGCATTCCCGTTTGAAACGCCTCAATTGTTTTCAATTGAACCCCGGTACCACTACGGCTGACAAGCGCCAGAACACCGGATTGTGCAACAAACTCCTCAGCACTTGCAACGCGGCCGACAAATTTCAATCCCGGATGGTCTGTTGCAATCATAGCAGGCGCGCTGCCGGCAATCGCCGTTTTGATATCATCGTTCAACAACGGCACCACTTCCCGCACGAACCACTCAAGCCCGACAAAATTTGGTTGCCATGTCCAGGTGCCGATCAGGCCCACATCATGAGTGATTGCGACATTATTTGTATTTGAACTCGCGAGTGGTGGAAAAACCAGCGGCAGCATTGACGCGCGCTCCCGGCCAAGTTCAAACACACTCCTGTCATCGTCGCTGAGTACAAAAACATGGACAGCTTTTTTGCATAATTCCTCTTCAATCGGCTGCAACAGCCGCGAATCGCGCCCATACAGGTATCGCTCCCTGGCACCTGCTGCACTGCTGGCGTTTTGCCGTGCCGAGCGGTGTTCAACATTGTGTGCCACATAAATAAATGGGGCAAAATCAACAAGTTGCGGGAATGCGGTGGGCATTTGCACAGAGTTTATCACAATGCCGTCGATATCGCCGCAGTTTTGCAATGCATCCTTTAACTGCTTCCAGGAAACAACACGCAGCTTGCTGCCACCAACCGGCAGGCCGCTGGCAATCGCGCCAATCATCCACCGGGCTTTTTGCATAAAAGATGCTGGCATTTTCCACAGACAGGGTTTTTAAAACAACAGTATCCGGGTCTGTAATTTCCTGCTGCCGCGGCTGGCGAAAACCAATCACGGTCACCTTGCAGCCAATCGCGCGCAATCCGGCAACAATCGCCTCATTGGCCACTTCAAATCCGGTCGTTGGTTTTCCATCAACCACCAGCGATGTCACAAATGCCACATGCATCAGATATATTCCCCTGACCCGGAGTTTTGCGCACTTGTATAACCATCGCAGTTGAACCAACAGTTAAGGCTGGCGCGGGCGGCAGCTCAAAAATTACATGATTCAGTCAATTTTCATCAATTTGTGGCATTCAGGCTGGACAAGAGACGGGAGTTTTCATTGTCCAAAGATCCATCATCAAGCGATATCAGCCTGCAATATATTTCTGATGCGCTTGCAGCCGGCAACATTGAAATTTCCGACGTTGAGGTAGCAGTGTCATTGCCGACATTCCGCCGCCCTGAACATTTGTTGAAAACACTTTCTTCGGTGGCCGCACAAAATACAGGCCGCAACTATATCTGCATTGTTATGGAAAACGACCCGGATGGCGGCGAAGGGGCTAAAGTCGCCGAAGCATTTTTCAGAAAAAGCAGCCTGCGCGGCATCGTGATCAACGCCCACCGCCGAGGCAATTGCTCGGCCTACAACGCCGGCTGGCACACCGCTCTTGAAACATTTCCAAACCTTCGCTGGGTCATGGTCATCGACGACGATGAAGTTGCAACACCCGACTGGATTGAAAAAATGACCGCTGCTGCGGAAGATTTTGGCGTCGATATGGTTGGCGGACCGCAAAAACCTGTGTTTGAAGGCAATGCCGATCAAAAATGGTCAAGACACCCGGTTTTCCAACCGGCCTATCAGCACAGCGGCAAGGTCGATATCATATATTCAACCGGCAATGTATTGATTGCAATGTATTGATTGCAGCAAGGGTTTTGCGCCATATGGGCTATCCGTTTCTTGATGAAAAATTCAATTTTCTCGGCGGCGGAGATTCTGATTTCTATGCCCGCTGTAAAGGTGAAGGCTTCACATTTGGCTGGGAAACCGGCGCACCGGTGATTGAATCGATCCCCAAGCGACGCACCGAAATGAGCTGGCTTAATGCCCGCGGGTTTCGCAACGGGGCTATATCCACACTGATTGAAAAGCGTGCAGCTGCCGGCATTGGCGACAAGGCGAAAATTATCATCAAGTCGCTGGCTCTACTTACTGCCTCACCTTTTCGCTCATTTGCACTGTTTGTTAAGACAGGATCGCCAATAATCGGCATTTATCATATCAATGTGGCCCTTGGCCGCCTGCTAGTGGAAT
>QIIJ01000467.1 GCA_003232595.1 Aurantimonadaceae bacterium
GTTTTGATTGTCATCGCTGAAAGCGCTGCCTTTACATGGCGGGTTTCCAGCAGCACGGTATCAAACCCGGCTGAGACCAGGCCCGCATGAAGCCATTGTGATAAAGGTCCAGCCTCCAGAGCTACCCGATCAATGTTGATCTTCAGCGCCTGAAAATGGGCCACAAGAGCATCGGGCTCGGACAACACTTTATCCTCCGCAATGATCTCACCGTCACCGTTCACAACGCAAACTGCTGTTAATTCCAAAGATACGTCCAGTCCTATATAGTATTCCATGGTTGTTCTCCTTCAATTGATGCTTGGGGCTGGCACTGCCGTAACCCCGTACTTCCATCATACGGGGGACAACCACATCATGGAATATCAAGGCAAAAAGGCCCGCCCATTACCCCATCTCGAAAGTCACCCACCGGTGACTTTCTGACACCAAGCCAGCCCGCTCCCCAAATGCGACCTTGGCCCAACCACCCCACAGGGTACCGTTATCGGGTGGTTGGGCCGGGGGAGCGGGCTGGCTTGGGACTTTTCGAAACAGGCTTTCAGTCATGGCTTATCGTGGCAGATTTGTTTTGCCCATCAGAGTTAAATCAACGGAACGCGCTGCCTGCCTTCCTTCGCGTATTGCCCAGACAACAAGAGACTGGCCGCGGCGCATATCTCCTGCGGTGAAGATTTTGTGGTGGCTGGTGCGATAATCATCCGTATTGGCAACCACATTGCCACGCCCGTCGAGATCAAGTCCAAGCCTTTCCAGCAAGCCTTCATGTACGGGTGAAATAAAACCCATCGCAAGCAAAACAAGATCAGCTTTCAGCTCAAACCGGCTGTCTTCAACGGGCTGGAATTTTTCATCCACACGGGCGCATGCCAAACGGGTTACATGGCCGTTTTTACCTTCAAATTTTGTGGTAGTAACAGCAAATTCCCGCTCTGCGCCTTCCTCGTGGCTGGATGAAGTGCGCAGCTTTAATGGCCAGTTTGGCCAGGTCAGTGCCTTGTTTTCCTTCTCCGGCGGTTCAGGCATAATTTCAAGCTGGGTAACAGAAAGCGCACCCTGACGGACCGATGTGCCAATGCAGTCGGAGCCGGTATCACCACCGCCAATGACAACCACATGCTTGCCGCCGGCAAGTATTGGTTCGATTTCACCCAGCGCTTCCCTGCCGACCCGGCGGTTTTGCTGGGGGAGAAAGTCCATGGCAAAATGAATGCCACGCAATTCCCGGCCTTCAATTGGCAGATCGCGAGGCATTTCAGCACCTCCGGTGATAACTATCGCATCGTGATCGTCAACAAGATCATCAATGCTGATATTGTCACCCACATGGGCATTGTAATGGAACATCACCCCTTCTTTTTCCATCTGTACCACCCGGCGGTCAATATGGTGCTTTTCCATTTTGAAGTCGGGAATTCCATACCGCAACAGCCCGCCCGCTTTGGCGTTTTTCTCGTACAGGTGGACATCATGGCCAACCCGCGCCAGCTGCTGGGCACAGGCCATGCCTGCCGGGCCTGCACCGATGACGGCAATTTTGTTTCCGGTTTTTGCAGTTGTTATCTCAGGTTTGATCCAGCCCTTTTTCCAGGCCCGGTCAACGATAGCGCATTCGATGGATTTGATCGTCACCGGCTGGTCGATGATATTGAGGGTGCACGATTCTTCACATGGTGCCGGGCAGATGCGGCCGGTAAATTCAGGGAAATTATTTGTTGAATGGAGATTGATCGACGCCTGTCTCCAGTCGCGATTATAAACCATGTCATTCCAGTCGGGGATCTGGTTGTTTACCGGACAACCGCGTAGCCCTTCTGAATCGTGACAATAGGGAATGCCGCAATCCATACAACGTGCTGCCTGGTTGCGTAATTCCTTCTGGCTCGGGGGGATAACGAATTCGTTGAAATTGCGAATACGGTCGGCGGCAGCGCGGTATTTGCGGTCCTGCCGGTCAATTTCGAGAAATCCCGTAACTTTACCCATAGTGAATTCCTCTTACTGTGCCGCCATTGCCGGGCGAATTCGTTCCTGCTCGATTTCGGCGAGCGCCCGGCGGTATTCGACCGGCATTACCTTGACGAATTTGGGCCGGTAACTTTCCCAGTTGTCGAGGATGGATTTTGCCCGCTCTGACCCCGTATAACGAAGATGGTTGGCAATCAGCTGTTGCAACCGTTCATCATCGTGGCGGGTCATGTCTGAAGAAATATCGACCCGGCCATGGTGTTCAATATCGCCGGCCTGGTGATGGAATTCCTCCATCAGGTCTTCTTCTTCAGGTACCGGCTCAAGCTCAACCATGGCAAGATTACAACGGTTGGCGAAGGTGCCGTCCTCGTCGAGAACATAGGCAATGCCGCCGGACATTCCAGCGGCAAAATTGCGACCCGTTTCGCCAAGCACTGCAACAACACCGCCTGTCATGTATTCACAACCATGATCGCCGACTCCTTCAACCACAGCAATTGCACCGGAATTTCTGACTGCAAAGCGCTCGCCTGCAATGCCACGGAAATAGCACTCTCCTTCAATAGCACCGTAAAGCACAGTGTTGCCGACAATGATTGATTCTTCCGCTACAATCTGGGTCGACCTTGCGGAAGGGTAGACAATCAGTCGGCCACCGGAAAGGCCCTTACCGACATAGTCATTGGCTTCACCCTCCAGCTCCAGGGTGACACCGCGTGTGACCCATGCGCCAAAGGATTGTCCGGCAGTACCGTTGAGTTTTATGTGAATGGTACCATCAGCAAGGCCCTCATGGCCGTATTTAGTGGCGATCTGACCGGATAACATTGTACCTGCGGTGCGGTCCGTGTTGCCAATCGGCAGCTCGATCTTGACCGGTGTACCATCTGCCAGCGCGGCTTCTGCAAGTTTGATCAGCTTGCGGTCGAGGATATCATCAATCGGGTGGGTCTGGCTTTCGGAGTGAAATATACCGACATCATCACCCATATCAGGATTGTAAAACAGGCGGGAGAAATCAAGGCCCTTTGCTTTCCAGTGATCAATAGAATCGCCGCGGTCAAGCACCTCAATCTGGCCAATCATTTCATCGAAATTGCGGAAACCGAGTTCGGCCATCAATTCACGCACCTCCTCGGCAACAAAAAAGAAATAGTTGATCACGTGTTCCGGCTTGCCGGTGAAACGACGGCGCAGAACGGGGTCCTGGGTGGCGATACCTACCGGGCAGGTGTTGAGGTGACATTTACGCATCATAATGCAGCCGGCAGCAATCAGCGGAGCGGTTGAAAACCCAAACTCATCAGCGCCTAAAAGTGCGCCGATAACCACATCACGCCCGGTGCGCAAACCGCCATCGACCTGCACAGAAATACGGCTGCGCAGCTTGTTCTTGACCAAGGTCTGGTGGGTTTCGGCAAGACCGATTTCCCACGGGCTTCCGGCGTGCTTGATTGAAGTTAGCGGGCTTGCGCCGGTGCCACCATCGTAGCCGGAAATAGTCACGTGGTCAGCCCGTGCCTTGGCAACACCTGCCGCAACGGTGCCGACGCCCACTTCTGATACCAGTTTGACGGAAATATCCGAGGTCGGGCTGACGTTTTTCAGATCAAATATCAGCTGGGCCAGATCTTCAATTGAATAAATATCGTGGTGCGGTGGTGGTGAAATCAAGCCCACCCCTTGCGTTGAATGGCGCACCTTGGCAATCACGGCGTCGACCTTGTGGCCCGGCAGTTGTCCACCTTCACCGGGCTTTGCCCCTTGCGCCATCTTGATCTGGATCATATCGGAATTAACCAGATATTCGGTTGTGACACCAAAACGTCCCGAGGCTACCTGCTTGATGGCCGAACGCATGGAATCGCCATTTTTCTTTGGCGTAAACCGGTCCGGTTCTTCACCGCCTTCACCGGTGTTGGATTTGCCGCCGATGCGGTTCATGGCGATAGCCAGCGTTGTATGGGCCTCGCGGCTTATCGAACCATAGGACATGGCACCTGTTGCAAAGCGTTTGATGATGTCCTTTGCCGGTTCCACCTCATCGAGCGGTACAGGTTTGCGGCCTGTTTCTTCAGCAGTGCGGATCTTGAACAGGCCGCGAATGGTCAACAGATTTTCTGACTGAACATTCAGGGAATCGGCAAATGCACGATAATGATCCTGCGAATTGCTGCGCACGGCATGCTGCAGACTGGAAACACTGCCGGAATTCCAGGCATGGGCTTCGCCACGGGTGCGCAATCCATATTCACCGCCAACTTCCAGCGCTGTGCGCAAATAAGGCACATCGCCAAATGCATCCTGATGGCGGTGAACGGTCTCACGGGCGACCTCATCCAGCGAAATGCCTTCAATTGTCGTGGTCGTGCCGGTAAAAAATTCATCGACAAAGCCGGAAGCAAGACCTACCGCATCAAATATCTGCGCACCGCAATAGGATTGGTAGGTCGAAATGCCCATTTTGGACATTACCTTCAACAACCCTTTATCGATGGCTTTAATATAGCGTTCGACCACTTCGAACTCATCCACCTCTTCCGGCAATTTGCCTTCTGCATGTTTGCGCGCCAGGGTGTCAAAGGCGAGATAGGGATTAATTGCTTCGGCACCATAGCCTGCCAGAACGGCGAAATGGTGGACCTCGCGCGGCTCGCCCGATTCAACCACCAAACCAACAGAAGTGCGCAGGCCCTGACGTATCAGGTGATGATGCACAGCGGCAGTTGCCAGCAGGGCCGGTATGGCAAGGCGGCCTGCCGAAAAATGCCGGTCCGACAGAATAATGATATTGTAACCCTCATTAACCGCCTTGGTGGCCCTGGTGCAAAGCTGATCAATCGCGCCGCGCATGCCGTCGGCACCTTTTGATGCGTTGTAGGTTATGTCGAGGGTTTGGGTCTGGAACTGGTTGTCACCGATATCGCCAATCGCCCGGATTTTTTCCAGATCCTCATTGGTGAGAATGGGCTGGCGCACTTCAAGGCGTTTTTTCTCAGCAAGGCCCTCAAGATCAAACAAATTGGGGCGCGGGCCGATGAAAGACACAAGGCTCATTACCGATTCCTCACGGATCGGATCAATCGGCGGGTTGGTTACCTGGGCAAAATTCTGTTTGAAATAAGTGTAGAGCAGCTTGGATTTCGAAGAGATTGCCGAAATCGGGGTATCGGTACCCATTGAGCCGATCGCCTCCTGGCCGGTAATAGCCATCGGCGTCATCAGCATGCGCAAATCCTCCTGGCTGTAGCCAAAGGCCTGTTGCAGGTCGAGCAACAGGTTACCGGCAATATTACGTGATACCTGACGCGGGCGAGGCAATTCTTCAAGCACAATCTGCGAACGTGCCAGCCATTTGGAATAGGGATTTGCGCTGGCAAGCTGTTTCTTGATTTCCGCATCTGAAATGATCACGCCCTTTTCAAGGTCGATCAACAGCATCTTGCCTGGTTGCAGACGCCATTTTCTTATAACTCGGGCATCATCGATCGGCAGAACACCGGCTTCAGATGACATGATTACCGTTCCATCATCCAAAATCACATAGCGGGCCGGGCGCAGGCCATTGCGGTCGAGCGTGGCCCCGATCTGCCGACCATCTGTAAAGGCAACGGACGCGGGTCCGTCCCATGGTTCCATAAGTGCCGCGTGATATTCATAGAACGCCTTGCGGTCCTTGTGCATCAGCGGATTACCTGACCAGGCCTCCGGGATCAGCATCATCATCGCATGGGCCATGGAATAACCGCCCTGCATCAGAAATTCCAGAGCGTTGTCAAAACAGGCCGTGTCCGATTGGTCCTCATAGGAAATAGGCCACAGCTTTTCGATATCGTCACCGTAAAGTGGAGAGGAGAGCGATGCCTGGCGGGCCGCCATCCAGTTGACATTGCCGCGAAGGGTGTTGATTTCACCATTGTGGGCCACCATCCGGTAGGGATGGGCCAGTTTCCATGAGGGAAATGTGTTTGTGGAAAAGCGCTGGTGAATGAGGGCAAGTGCGGATTCAAAACGCGGGTCATTCAGGTCATTATAATAGGCGCCCAACTGATAGGCCAAAAACATGCCCTTATAAACAATGGTACGGCAGGACAGAGAAACAAGATAGAAATCCTCGCGGCGTCCCACACTGGCTATGGTGGAATTGGAAATCACCTTGCGCAAGATGAACAGGCGCCGCTCGAAATCATCCTCATTTTTTATATTCTTGCCTCTTGCAATAAACAATTGTCGTTGGCGCGGTTCGGATGCAGCAATATCCGGCGCCTGAGAGAGCGATGAATTATCAACCGGAACCTCGCGCCAGCCAAGTAGAACCTGGCCTTCGGCTGCTATTGCGTCCTCAATAATTGCCTGTAGTTTTGAGGTCAAACCCTCGTCCTTGGGCATGAATACATGGGCTACTGCATAGTGGCCCGGCTCCGGCAGCTTAAACCCCTGTATGGCACAATCTTCGACAAAGAGTTTGTGCGGAATTTGTGTCAGCATGCCGGCACCATCGCCCATCAGCGGGTCGGCACCAACAGCGCCGCGATGTTCCAGGTTTTCAAGTATCTGTATGCCGTTTTTGATGATTTTATGAGATTTGATGCCATTCATATTGGCTATGAAGCCAACGCCGCAGGCATCATGTTCGTGACGGGGATGGTATAATCCATTTGTGGACCCGGTCTTATCGGAGACAGCAGGAGTTTCATAATATTCAGCCAGATTGATTTCCGTCATTTCTATCTCCTCAGTCTCCATTATATCCGCAACCGTTTATGCCATCATTTCCGATTGCCGGACATTTTAACCTACCACAGGAATTCGGCGGTAGAGTATTTGCCGGGTCGCACAGAACGTGCGACTCGCTGAGCATGCTGGTTCTCACCGTGCTCATCTGGAAATTCAACCTGTGCGGCGCTGTTGATATGGAAGGTCCATAGTCCGCCGGAACTTGTCTTCCATCTCACCAGGCCAATCAGAGCAGCAGTGCAGAGCTGTTTGCATAGAGCTGCTTGCATTGTGATCCCGGTTGGCGCATATCCAATGGACCAGATTGCCGTCTTAAACACTCGCCGCACGATCCGGAATTGCCATGATTAGGACAGCGATACTGTCCTATCGGCTCGGACTTTGCCAGATTTCGACTGCCGGAGCAAGCGTTTGTCACAGTTTTTCCATTATCTTTGCATCACATGGAGGTTGCCAGGCTGGTTGGCTGATTTTAGGGACCACCCGATAATAATGTTGCCTAAAACAGATGCAAGCTATTGAAACGTCATTTACCTAGCGGTAAGAGATGAATAATGCAGCACATTTGCTGGATTGGAAATAATAACATATTGGCGGGGGAATGTAACAATTTTACGCCCATTGGGATGCCTGATCTATGGAGGCCGACCTCTTGGTACATTGTTCGCTGCCCCCGAACGGTGTTACCGGATAAGAGGTGTCTTCGCGCGATGATCATGGTGTCGGAGACCCGGTTTCGGATCAATTTATCCGGGACCGGGTTTTTGAAATTCCGGAAAAACTCTGTTTCCTGCCAGTACAAAAACTGGCAATCGGAATGCGTGCAGATTTAATTTCTGTATTAACAAGATCACAAAAGTGTTATAATGCATTACTTCGGGTTGATTTCCCTTTCGGGATTTTCTCGTCCATGTTCCGCTTGTGCCAGCAAGTCTGGACCAACCCATCTTAAAACCAACCGGAGAATATCTATGTCTACAAAAAAAGCCGTAACTTCCGCTATCCTTGCTGGCGCTGTTGCCACTGCTCTTAGTGCCGCTGCATTCACCACGTCGGCTCAAGCCGGTAGTGACAAAGAAAAATGCTTCGGCGTTTCGCTGGCCGGCAAAAATGACTGCAAGGCCGGCGCCGGTACAAC
>QIIJ01000162.1 GCA_003232595.1 Aurantimonadaceae bacterium
AAGGGGATACACGCTGAGCGAACCAACCACATTGCCATTCTGGCTGTTTGTTCTGTTGATCACCTTTGCTGTGGTCGGCCTGTTTGACCGTATCTTTGTTCCAAGTGTCCGCTGGTTTCTGCGTCGGCGCGTTAATATTGCCATCGACGAGTTGAACACCAGATTGAGACTCCGCATCCAGCCGTTTAAACTGACCCGCAGGCAGACGCTTGTTGATCAGTTGATGTATGATCAGGAAGTGGTAAAGGCCGCAGAGGCCTATGCTCAAGAAAACAAAATACCACGTGCGGTTGCTATGGAAAGGGCGCAGAAATTCGCCCGTGAGATTGTGCCTTCGTTCAACGCTTATGCCTATTTTCGTATCGGCACGCGGCTGGCGCGGGCAGTATCCAAGTGGATATACCGGGTACGGCTTGGATACACCGACAATGCAGGGCTAAAAGACATCGATCCGGATGCCACGGTTGTTTTTGTTATGAACCACCGCTCCAATATGGACTATATTCTGGTAACTTATATGGCAGCCAAAAGTGCGACGCTTTCCTATGCGGTTGGCGAATGGGCTCAGGTATTCCCCCTGCGCGGTCTTATCAGTTCCATGGGCGGCTATTTTATCCGCCGAAATTCCGGTGACCCGCTCTATCGTCGGGTTTTGGCCCGCTACGTGCGCATGGCAACCAGGCAGGGCGTAACCCAGGCAGTGTTTCCCGAAGGAGGGCTTACCCGTGATGGCGCACTAAGGCCGCCGAAACTTGGCCTGCTTGGCTATATGGTGGGTGATTTTGACCCCCAGGATGGTCGCGATGTGGTGTTTATTCCGGTTGGCCTGAATTACGACCGGGTGATGGAGGATCGAATATTGACATCGCGCGCCTCCGGCGAAATCGGCGGCAGGACTTTCAAGGTCAGCGGGGGCAAGATATTTGGGTTTATCGCAAACAATATTAAACTGCGATTTCAAGGGCGTCTCTATAGATATGGGTATGCCTGCGTAAGTTTTGGCAAGCCCGTTTCCCTTAAAAACTGGCTGTTGGAACAAAATTGCAATCTGCGTGAATTGCCGATGAATGAGCGTTTTGAACGTATTGAGGCTTTCGCAAAGGATTTGATGGGTGGCATTGGTAAAGTAATACCGGTTCTGCCGGTCTCACTGGTTGCCACGGTATTTTTGCAATCAAGCGGCAATCCCATAAGTGAGCTGGAAATAAAGTCTCGTGCATTTGAACTGGTAGGCCGGCTTGAGAATTCAGGCGCCCACATCCACATCCCGCGCCACGACAGGGACTATGCGGTCAGCACAGGATTGCGCATGCTGCTTTTGCGTCATCTGGTGAGCGAAGATGATGGGCTGTATCGCGCCAACCCGAAAGAAACACTGCTGTTGAACTATTATGCCAATTCAATTTCGCATCTTTTCCAGAAATAGTACCTCTGTTTCGACTTTTTGGTTAAAAGCTCTGGGTCAAAATCAGCACTTTAACCGGTTGTTCACATAACCTATCTTTTAATCCTGCCAAGAGATTCGCTAGCAGCCCGTTTCCCAACCGGGTTAGCTCCCAAAATTACGAACAAGGCCCGAAAAAGGCTGATCAACCAAGGAACAGTATCCGATGAAGGATCCGATCGAGACATATATGAACCTGGTGCCGATGGTGGTCGAACAGACCAATCGCGGCGAGCGTTCCTATGACATATTTTCACGTCTGCTCAAGGAGCGGATAATTTTCATTACCGGGCAAATCGAAGACGGGATGTCGACGCTTGTCTGTGCTCAACTGCTGTTTCTGGAAGCGGAAAATCCCAAAAAAGAAATTTCGATGTATATCAACTCGCCAGGTGGCGTTGTGACATCGGGCATGGCGATTTATGACACAATGCAATTTGTCAAACCGAAAATCGCAACCCTGTGCATGGGGCAGGCGGCCTCAATGGGCTCTCTTTTGCTCACGGCCGGTACCAAGGATATGCGATTTGCCCTGCCGAATGCGCGCATCATGTTACACCAGCCTTCCGGTGGATTTCAGGGCCAGGCTTCGGATATAGAGCGCCATGCTGCTGATATCGTAAAATTGAAAAAGCGGCTGAATGAAATTTATGTCAAACATTCGGGTCAGACGCTTAAGAAAATTGAAGAAACACTGGACCGTGATCATTTCATGGATGCGGAGCAGTCAAAAGATTTCGGCATTATCGATAAAGTCATTCATTCCCGTGCCGAAATTGAAAGTGAGGAACAGGAGGAATAGGGCCAGCCTAATTTGAACCGGTACTACTGGATTAAAAATGGAAACACAGGATTTACCCTGTTTGCAATACGGCAATATTTTTGGTGAAAATTTTCTGCTATTAATTTAATGTTGGTATTGCAATTGTATCGTCGGAACAATTCGACATCTCACGTTGAGTGATGATATTGTGATCATGCGGCGATTGCTGTTTAATTCAATATTTGCCTAACTTGGGAAATTGGCTAAACTATCAGTCGAAACCGGGATAACCGGTTTGCTGTTGAACATTGTATCAGTTGGCATGTGTGCCAGACAGGAATTGAAAATATGAGCAAGATTTCCAGCAGCGGAGATTCCAAGAATACTCTTTACTGCTCTTTCTGCGGCAAAAGCCAGCACGAGGTTCGCAAACTGATTGCCGGACCAACGGTCTTCATTTGTGATGAATGCGTTGAGTTGTGCATGGATATCATCCGCGAGGAAAACAAGTCGTCGCTGGTGAAAAACCAGGACGGTACGCCAACTCCTCGTGAAATACTGGCTGTTCTTGATGATTATGTTATCGGCCAGCCCTATGCAAAACGGGTGCTTTCTGTTGCCGTGCACAATCATTACAAGCGACTGAACCATGCTGCCAAGAACAACGATGTGGAGCTTGCAAAGTCCAACATCATGCTGATGGGCCCTACTGGCTGCGGCAAGACACTGCTTGCGCAAACCCTTGCCCGTATTCTTGATGTGCCCTTCACTATGGCTGATGCAACAACACTGACCGAAGCCGGTTATGTTGGCGAAGATGTTGAAAACATCATTCTTAAACTGTTGCAATCTGCAGACTACAATGTCGAACGGGCTCAGCGTGGCATTGTCTATATCGACGAGGTCGACAAGATTACCCGCAAGACCGACAACCCGTCCATTACCCGTGATGTTTCCGGTGAGGGTGTGCAGCAGGCATTGTTGAAAATTATGGAAGGAACGGTTGCTTCCGTTCCTCCGCAAGGCGGACGCAAACATCCCCAGCAGGAGTTTTTGCAGGTTGATACGGTCAATATCCTGTTCATTTGCGGTGGTGCGTTTTCCGGTCTTGATAAAATCATATCTGACCGTGGTCGTTCCACTTCAATTGGATTTGGTGCCAGTGTGGAAGCGCCCGATGAACGTAAAACCGGTGAGTTGTTTCAAAAAGTAGAGCCTGAAGATCTTTTGCGTTTTGGCCTCATACCGGAATTTGTTGGCCGTGTCCCTGTTCTTGCAACGCTTGAAGATCTGGACGAGGAGACACTGGTTAAAATTCTATCCGAACCCAAAAATGCTTTGGTAAAACAATATCAACGCCTGTTCGAAATGGAAGATGTGCAGCTTTCATTCCATGAAGACGCGCTCAAGGCCATTGCTAAAAAGGCGATCAAACGCAAAACCGGCGCTCGTGGATTGAGGTCCATTCTTGAATCAATTCTGTTGGACACGATGTTTGACCTTCCTGGCCTCGAAGGGGTGCAGGAAGTGGTCATTTCCGAAGAAGTTGTCGTTGGAAATGCCCGCCCGCTATACATCTATTCCGACAAAGGCGAAGAAAAAGAAGCCGAAAGCGCCTGATTTTATTGTTCTGACGCGATCAGGTGCGCCCATACATCCGAATTTGCCCGATTTGGCAAATTGAGACATTTGGCACGGATGCATCCTGGCCTGATTTTTCGCGTCGCCTGAAGCACTGCTAATTTTACTGCGTATAAAATCAGCCCTTGAACACCGGGCCATTTTTTCCCACATAGATAGCAACTGACCTGCTATTCTTGGCGGGAATCAAATTGCTGACCAATTGTGTAATTGAGCGCCTGTGATACAGACATTGCGCGATATTGACGTCGGGTCGCGACACATATAATGCCGGCGCTTCCCTAAGGCCGGTTGCATAAAAGGATGTGAACATGCCGAATAACATAACGGATGAAATAACAATCAACGAGGATGAAGGCCGCTATCCGGTATTGCCGCTTCGTGATATCGTCGTATTTCCCCATATGATTGTACCGCTGTTTGTCGGCCGCGAAAAATCCATTCAGGCGCTGGAAGAGGTTCTTGGGGCGGACAAGCAAATACTGCTCGCAACCCAAAAGAATTCGGCTGATGATGACCCGGAACCTGCAGCAATTTATGAAATCGGTACGATTGCAACGGTATTGCAGCTGTTGAAGCTGCCAGACGGCACTGTCAAAGTGCTGGTTGAGGGCTCAGAGCGTGCCAAAATTCAGCGCTTCCTGGATCATCCACATTATCACGAAGTAATTGCGACCGTGATTCCTGAACCAAATGACGATCCGGTTGAAGTTGAGGCTTTGTCGCGTTCAGTTGTGGCGGAGTTTGAGAACTATGTGAAGTTGAACAAAAAGATATCTCCAGAGGTTATGAGTTCCGTCACCCAGATTGAGGATAATTCCAAGCTGGCTGACACTGTTTCTTCTCATCTCGCCGTAAAGATTGCCGAAAAGCAGGAAATTCTTGCCTTAATTTCGGTCAAGGAACGTCTGGAGCGGGTACTTGGCATTATGGAAAGCGAAATTTCCGTATTGCAGGTCGAAAAACGCATCCGCAGCCGTGTCAAACGGCAGATGGAAAAAACACAGCGCGAATATTATCTCAACGAACAGATGAAAGCGATCCAGAAGGAGCTTGGTGACGGCGAAGATGGTCGCGACGAGATGGGTGAACTTGAAGACAAAATCAAGAAAACCAAGTTGTCAAAGGAAGCCCGTGAAAAGGCCCGGGCAGAATTCAAGAAGCTTAAACAAATGAGCCCGATGTCAGCTGAAGCTACTGTTGTGCGCAACTATCTTGACTGGCTGCTGGGCATTCCGTGGAACCGTAAATCCCGGGTCAAGAATGATCTGAATGGCGCTGAAAAGGTACTCGACAAGGATCACTATGGCCTGGAGAAGGTCAAGGAACGTATCATCGAATATCTTGCAGTGCAATTGCGCTCCAAAAAGCTTAAAGGCCCTATCCTGTGTCTTGTTGGCCCTCCAGGTGTCGGTAAAACGTCCCTCGGCAAGTCCATTGCCAAAGCAACAGGCCGTGAGTTTGTCCGTATGTCTCTTGGCGGGGTACGTGATGAGGCGGAAATACGCGGTCACCGCAGAACCTATATTGGGTCGATGCCGGGCAAAGTAATCCAGTCAATGAAAAAAGCAAAAAAATCAAATCCATTGTTCCTGCTCGATGAGATTGACAAAATGGGTCAGGACTTCCGCGGTGATCCGTCATCTGCCCTGCTTGAGGTTCTTGATCCCGAGCAGAACTCCACCTTTGCCGATCACTATCTTGAAGTTGATTACGATCTTTCAGATGTGATGTTTGTAACAACAGCCAACTCGTTGAATATTCCCGGCCCCTTGATGGACAGGATGGAAATCATCCGAATTGCCGGTTATACGGAAGATGAAAAAATCGAAATTGCCCGTCGTCACCTGATCCCAAAGTCAATTGCCAATCATGCGCTGGAATCGAAAGAGTTTTCGATCACTGATGAGGCTCTGCAGAACATTATCCGTCTTTATACGCGTGAAGCTGGTGTGCGAAACCTTGAACGAGAGCTTGCGAAACTTGCCCGCAAGGCGGTGACAAAAATCCTGCGCACCGATGCGGAAACAGTTGGCGTAAACGAGCAGAACCTCGCCGACTTCCTGGGTGTTCAGCGGTTTCGATATGGTGAAGCTGAAAGCCAGGATCAGGTTGGTGTTGTTACCGGCCTGGCATGGACAGAAGTTGGCGGCGAACTATTGACAATTGAAGGTGTCATGATGCCGGGCAAGGGCAAGATGACAGTCACTGGAAACCTGCGTGATGTAATGAAAGAATCGATTTCTGCGGCTGCGAGTTACGTGCGTTCGCGGTCAATTGATTTTGGTGTGGAACCACCGATGTTTGATCGCCGGGACTTTCATGTCCACGTGCCTGAAGGGGCAACACCCAAAGATGGTCCTTCTGCCGGCACAGCAATGGCAACAGCCATAGTGTCTGTAATTACCGGCATACCTGTTCATCGCAATGTCGCCATGACCGGCGAGATAACGTTGCGGGGCAGGGTGCTTCCAATCGGCGGGCTGAAAGAGAAGTTGCTGGCAGCCCTGCGCGGTGGCATCACCAAGGTTCTCATCCCTGAAGAAAATGCCAAGGACCTTGCTGAAATCCCGGACAACGTCAAAAATGCTCTGGAGATCGTACCGGTAGACCACCTGGATGATGTGCTTCCCCATGCATTGTTGTCGATGCCTGAAGCAATTGAATGGGATGAGACAGCTGCAGAAGCGGCAGCACTGGCTGCAAAATCAGGCGAATCATCCACTCAACTTGCACATTAGGGCCTGATTCCCCGTCGGAAAATATGCCCAATTTCAGGTTTAAATGAAACATGACACAGCCGGACTCTCCGAGTTCGGCTGTTTTTTTGCCGAAAACTGCCATTGCAGCGTTAAAAACGCAAGGAATACGGGGCTTTGTCTTGTAAATATATCCGGAAAAGATGATTATCCGGCGAATCCAAGTGAGTCGCGTATCCCGACACCAAAACACCAAGAAGGAACATTTGAATGAACAAAAATGAACTTATTGCTTCGGTTGCAGAAAAGACCGATATGACAAAAGAACAGGCTGGTGCTGCTGTTGAAGCAACCATCCAGACTATTTCAGAGACAATGCAAGGTGGAGGAGAGGTTCGCCTTCTTGGTTTCGGAAATTTTCTGGTAACACACCGCAAAGCATCCAAAGGACGTAACCCACAGACAGGTGCGGCTATTGATATTGCTGCAACAAATGTTCCAAAATTCAAGCCTGGCAAAGGATTGAAGGAACTGGTGAACAGCTAGATTGTTTCCTGTTTACATGGAAGCAGTCAGGCCACCTGGGTGGACCGATGCTCATGCATCGCCCTCGCGGAGGCTGGGGCAAAGCCCCAGATGGCCGTGAGCGAAAACAAACCATAGCGATTCTATCTAAAGATGAAACGCTATAGTATTTCGAGAAATCCTCATTTCAATTCCGGAACCCTGCATTTACATGATGTGGGGTTTCGTTTTTTCCGGCTGGAAGAGCAACAATTCTGCTCCCAAAGATGAATTTCGCACTTGCGTTCCGGTGGCGAAGCGCATACATCAACGCTGCTGTTATACGTTGTGGCAGCAAGGGCGATTAGCTCAGTTGGTAGAGCATCTCGTTTACACCGAGAGGGTCGGCAGTTCGAGCCTGTCATCGCCCACCAAGTGACACATAACAGGTGTTGATACGGACCGGAAATAAACCTGCGCCAGGGGTCTATGGTGCTTGACACATTCTTCCGCAGAACGTATTCAACGCCGACTTTGAAGCAAATTCTGCTTCACACTGCGCGGGTGTAGCTCAGCTGGTTAGAGTGCCGGCCTGTCACGCCGGAGGTCGCCGGTTCGAGCCCGGTCACTCGCGCCATTTGTTCTGTTTTCCATTGACTGGATGATT
>QIIJ01000021.1 GCA_003232595.1 Aurantimonadaceae bacterium
ATAATCGGTATTGGTGCAGCCCTTTTGGGGTTTGCAGTGCTCTGGATTGGCAGCGCTTTTCTGCCGCTGGTATATAATGGCGAGGCCAGTTCTGTATATTTATCGACCGGGTTATTCTCAGTTTTCGGAATACTGATTTACAGCGGTCTCCTGGCATTACGCCTTGACCGTCACAATTCAGCAAAAACGGCTGCCATTGCTAGAGATAGTGGCAAAGTATTCAGGCTTCTGGCTAATAATTCAACTGATCTCATTACCCTGCATGAGCCAAATGGTGACATACGGTTTGCATCACAAACCCCTTGCGAGTTGTTGGGCAATCTGCCTGAGAAGTTGTCGGGTAAAGGCTTGTTTGATCGTGTCCATCTGCACGATCGGATAAAATTTTTGCAGTCGTTTTCCGAAGCTGTTGAAACGGGTTGCGAAGCAGTTGTAACATTCAGGGTTCATCTTCCCGGCTCCAATGCCGACAATGCCCCGATCACCAGGTGGCTCGAAATGCGCTGTTGCAAATTAGTTGGCGTTTCAAGCGGTCAGGTGGAAATCGCTGCAATCACCCGTGATGTATCCGCTAAGATGGAGAAGGCAGCAGATATCGATCGGCAATCTGTGGTCGTAACTAAAACTGATGTGTCCAAAACCAGGTTCCTCGCCGGCATGAGCCACGAATTGCGAACCCCGCTCAATGCAATAATTGGTTTTTCAGATATTCTGAAGCAGGACCTTTTTGGCAGGATGGAATATGACAAGCACGCTGAATATGCCCGGCTGATCAATCAATCCGGCAAACGCCTGCTAAATTTGGTAAATGATATTATTGATGGATCAAAAATCGATTCCGGGCAATACAGTGTATTGAGTGAGCCATTCAATGTTTGCGAACTTGTTGCTCAAGTCTGCGCAATATCGACCCGGCAGGCAACCGAAAAAGATGTATCAATACACAAAATCATACCTGCTGATATTCCCGAATTATGTGCTGATCCGCGAGCCTGCAAACGGATTCTGGCTAACATTATTTCCAATGCTGTCAAGTTCTCTAAACAAGGTGGAGTTGTTGAAGTCGGTGTAAAATCCACTAAAGACGGCTTCAGTTTTATTGTCAGTGACAAGGGCATTGGCATGTCGCCTGAGGAACTGGCATTGATTGGCCAGCCATTTTCTCAAACAGGTAACCTGCATGCCGGATCATTCGAAGGGTCGGGATTTGGTCTTTATATCGTCAGCAAGCTTACCAAACTACAAAATGGCCAATTGAATATCGAAAGCAGCCCCGGCAATGGCACCCGTGTAACTATCCTGTTTCCGGTCAAGGCCATCAGGTCCCGGCCAGTACCGGCTAACGAGAACCCAACAGTGATATGCCTTGATGCACTGTCGAAAAACCCCACTCAGCAACCATTCAGGAGCAGTAAAAATGCGATCGCACAAGCAAAAACGAGTTAAAAAACCTCGCAAAGGCCTTGGGTCTTCCCTTGCCACAAGGGTTCAGCGCAACCCGGCGCTCGCCGGGGGCGCGACGGCGCTATTGGTGGTAATGGGAATGGTGACGCTGAATGCGGTCTGGTTTCAGGCAGGGAAACACCCGTCGCCGATATTCACTACCCGCACTGATGCTGATCTGGTGCTGCGGACTGGAAGCATCAAGATAAAACCAAAACACAGCAGCCTGAATGTGCCAAATGAGAATTATGCAACGGCGCAGCCGAATGAACTGACCAAAGAAGTGCAGGCTGCACTTGCAATCAAAGGCCTTTATGAGGGTAAAATTGACGGATTGTTCGATTCTAAAACACAATCCGCAATAAGTGAATATCAAAAACAGGCAGGCACCGTTGTTTCTGGCAAAGTGTCCGCCAAGCTCCTCTCTCAAATTTTATTGTCCGGAAAGGCAGCGGCGCGAATTCCTGTTCCAAAATCACAAATAGCGCTCGAAGGCACAAAGCCAAAGCACGATGATGAAGCGCACAGGCTTGTTTCCACAATTCAGTCAGGGCTGAAAAATTATGGATACGAGGATATTGTTGTTGACGGAGTAATGGGCAGCCAGACATCATATGCAATAAGGCGGTTTGAACTGGACTACGGGCTGCGCATCACCGGCGAAGCCAGCATGTCTATTTTGAAAAAGCTGACCGATATCGGCGTTATCAATCAAGGCTAACAGTGTTTTAAACACCGGTTTTCACTATGCGAGTAACGTCTCAAATCTGGGCTGACGCCCTTATGCGCACAGTCTATTCAAGTGGCTGCTATGGCGGCGTGGTCCGACGGGGAGCAACGGAAGCTGGCGCGATATTTGTTATTGTCAATCATCTTGACGGACAATTTTCGCTATTCGGGCCCGCACCCCAAATCCTCGTTGCTGATGCAAAACACTCTGACAGGTTGTTTGTTGAACTGATAAGCAAAAAGAGCGAACAGGAGGTTACGGAAAAAATGGCGGATGAAACAAAGTTTGACTATGATTTGTGGATTATTGAAATCGAAGACAAACAGGACCATTCTTTTTTAGAGATCGCCAAAGAATAGCTATTGCAATGGACTTTGGTAAAACTGATGCAATTGTTTTTCGTTTGCTCAATCAGGTTCCAAACAGTTTCTGGCCGTTGCCAAACACCTTCCGCTTTTTTTCTGTTGGCTGGCTTTCTGCCGGGCGCCTGAAGGAATGCTGCGTATCTGAACTCGCATGCTGGTATTCGGGCATCAAAGGAATTTCGGTCCTGCGCCACGAAAGCACTGCTGAACGGCAACCACCCTTTTCAAGGGCAGGGTAAATTTTTGTGACACGGGTTGTATTGTACTCTGATAATCCGACATTCGGTAATGACTGGGTTATTATCTGCAAAGCAATTTGATTGTCTACATCCCCTGCTTTCAACAATACAGCAAGCGTATCACCACTGTGGTCTTCAAACACCTTGTTGGCTGTAGATTTGGACAGACCAAATTCCTGTTGAATAGCATTGACTTGCTCCTGGCGGCTTTTTCTGCGCGTTGCTTCAAGTACAATGTCGCCAAAACGCGGTGTTTGGAAACCGGGCGTTTCCTGAAGCAGGTCGTCGATTGAACCAAGTTTCTTTCCGCGATTGGCAAGCGCAACCAGCTCATCAAGCGCCAGCTTCACTTTAGTCTGAGCTGCGGGATTCGGAGTGGCGGTGTGGTTTGTTGACTGGGGTGCTGGCAGCTTTTCGGCCTGAAACTCCGCCGGGTATTCTGAATTGATTTTTTTGCCAACTTGGATATCAGAATCAACGGCAACTGACAATCCGGTTGGTTCGACCTGTTCCGGGGTGGTTTCAGACGTGGAAGAACGTAAACGGTCCATCAAGCTGACGATGGATTTATTCTGCTCAAGCCTTCTTATCGTGAGTTTATCGCCCGTTTCCATCAGTCGTCTGACAACCGTCTTACCTATGTCTCCCCGGTTGGCAATGACGCGGTGGTGCAGGGCCGATGTTTTTTCAATAATCTGTGTCAGATCAAACTGGCCGAGGCCTTTTGCATATGCCAGGACCGATGCGGCGATTGCGGCCGTTTCCAATGCAAAATATAACAATATCGGCCTCGGAGTGAAATCATGCTTTGCCAGAGAATTGGCGATGAGCCGTTTAGAAATTTCGTCAGTTTCAGAAATGAGTGAATAGAATAATTCACGGTATTGTTTTATTTGAAGCTGGTCCGGTCGTTCCTGCCCGCAAAATGTATCGGTGGCTGCAAGCAGGATATCTGAACGCCGGGTGGAGACGTGTCCGGTTGCCAGTCGGCTGAAACTGGCTTGACGTTTCGTGGATTGGTGCATGGTAACTAGGATGCCTGACAGGTTTCGCGCGACATCGCGCTATTGTGTTGAATCCATCATCCAAAAAGAGTGTTAGCATTTAATTAACCAAATTGAATTGCCCAGACTTTGTAGCCGTTTCTGCATCTAAGTTTTGTTCAGAACTCAAGGTTCTCACAGCTGGCTTCACCGAGAAAATTGTCAACTGCAGGAACCCAGGATGGATCAGACTGCAAAACTCTTATCAATATAAATCCCTGATCAATATCCGTTTCAACAATGATCGCCTGTTCTATTGATTCAGGTGGATTTTGCCGCAGAAATAACATCTGCAACGGGCTGACGACCAGAAGGTTGATATCCCGATTAATGGCAGTGCGGTTGTTGAAACTATAAATAATCTCGCCATATCGGTCAAATACTGCAACTGACCAGAACGGCAAATCGCCATAGGCTCGAATGCTCAACGACCCGCTTTCCAAAGAATACCGGCAGGCAGCTATCTGAAATAGGGGGTCAACAGCAGAGAGCTGTGAATCACGTGTGAGGGCGTTGGAATTTACCCGCACAAACTGCCACATGGGCCCGGCCTTTATCAATTTGCTCCAGGCATCTTGTGATGCGAGTGCCGGGACCAGCAATATAACCGATATATGTACGATGCCAGCCATGATCAGTCCGGCAACAATGCTGACAACAGGCAATTTCAATTCTTGCAATCCCTTACAGTGAGTTTTGGCATTGCCGGTCGGTCCAGTCCGGAACTGCTGGTCACCGGCGTATCATAAAGCCTTAAAACCAGACGCATGGGGCCAGTACCCGCGACTGTGAGCCAGTTCATAGGGGCTGGTTGACTGCCGATATTTATCACAAATGTTCCGTCTTGCGCTCGTAATACGGACTCCGAAAAAATGGCATTTTCCCCCCCTTCGTATGCAGCAATCGGTTGTTTGTCTTGATCCTGAACCGATAGTGTCCACAGGCGCGCCGGAGGCGTAGTGCCCATCAGCGAATACTGGCATTCGCGCCGTAGCAGCTGGTCTTTTTCATCATCCAGAAGAAAAAAAGTTAGCCCTTCCGCAGCGCCCAGCGGGACAGAGCCATCCCTTGCAACCCGCGCTTTGGTGTATGGATCTGCATCAACGCTGCCTGCCAAAGGCCAGGATGTCCAGCGGTTGTATTTTACCGAGCCAAATCCGTCTTCTGCCTCAAGGGCCCATTTTGCTGTAAACCCGCCTCCGGCAAGGCCCAGTACTAAAATTATGGCAAAGTTATAATAATAGCGCATTTTACCAGGCTGTTCATGAAGCAATGGAGGGTGTCAAATTTAGCGGTCTCTTCATTGAGATGCAACGGCAACAGATGAATTTTGCTGAATACCCGTTGCCGGATTTTTTTCATTTCCCGCCTGAACCAGTGCATTTGAAAGCGACAGGCCTTTGGCTGACCGTAAATTTCTTTCCAGTTCGATCAACAGCTTGTTGGTCGATTCGGGCAGGGGCTTTTGCCGTATTCCGGTATTCGGCGTAATTTCTCCATTGGAATTTGCTTGTTTTGGTCCGGTGGAATTTCGTTTGGTCGCAACCTGTTGATTTTCCAGCAGTGGAATAGGTTTGATATCGATGTTTTGATGAGCGTAGGTCATCAGTTTTTTCCAGGTCATTGCCGGCAGATTGCCACCGGTTAATCGGTTGGTTGGCAGATAGTTGTCATTGCCAAACCATACTGCAGAAACATAGTTACCTGTATAGCCGACAAACCAGGCGTCCCTGTAGCCGGAGGTGGTGCCGGTTTTCCCGGCAGACTTGATTCCGTCCAGTGCGGCCCTGCGCCCGGTTCCCCATTCCGGCACTTGTGAAAGTATCAGATTGAGCGCAGCAATAGCCTTTTCATCAATGAGTCTTTTTGGCTTGGGTGCCGAGTTGGATCTGGAATAAAACACTTTGCCGGCGGAATCGGTTATTTGCATAATGCCATGACGCCCTGTCTCATAGCCACCTGTCATAAACACACCAAATGCGTTGGTCATTTCCATTACGGTCACATCATTTGTACCCAGGGGCATTGAGGGGTTGGCAAGAAGGGGTGATACTATGCCCATTTTGCGCGCGGTTTCGACGATTTTTTTGCGCCCCATCTGTACACCTAAACGGACAGGAACGGTGTTGATCGATTTGACCAATGCACGGGTCAGATTAACCCGCCCGGCATAGCCGCGGCTGTAGTTTTTGGGCGACCAGCCCCGGACTGTAATTGATGCGTCAACAATCATGGATTCCGGCGTATATCCGTTGAGCATTGCAGTTGTATAGACAAATGGTTTGAAGGATGATCCCGGCTGACGGTGCGCGTTGGTTGCCCGGTTGAACTGGCTGGTGCCATAGTCGCGGCCACCAACAATAGCGCGCACGGCCCCCCCACGTTCAATAACGACTAATGCTGCTTGCGATACATTATAGTCTTCGCCGGATTGTCGAAGTGAAGATGTTATGGCTTCTTCAGCAGCACTTTGAATACCAGGGTCAACAGTTGTGCGCACAACCAGGGTCTGGGTCGGAAACCCTGCTGACATCTGCTTGACCTCTTCATAGGCCCAATCCAGAAAATAATCGGGAGAATCCTTGTTGTCCCGTTCAACTATTTGCGCCGGATTGCGACGGGCCGATATTACCTGCCCTTCTGTCATATACTCCGCCTGCACCATATTGGTCAGTACTTCATTGGCACGGGCCCTGGCTGCCGGTAAATTGATATGTGGTGCATATTTCGCCGGTGCCTTGTAGAGTCCGGCAAGCATGGCAGCCTCGGCCAGATTGATTTCCTTGACATTTTTGCCAAAATAGAATTCTGAGGCCGCCGCAACACCAAATGCACCCCCGCCCATATAGGCGCGATCAAGATAAAGTTTCAAAATTTCCTTTTTGGACAGATTAAATTCAAGCCACAGCGCCAGAAACGCTTCCTTGATCTTGCGTTCAATGGTTCGCTCATTGGTCAGGAACAGGTTTTTGGCCAGTTGCTGGGTTATGGTGCTGCCGCCTTGAACCACTGATTTCGCGCGGGCGTTTTCAATCATGGCGCGGGTCAGGCCAAAAAGATCAATGCCGAAGTGATCAAAAAATCGTCTGTCTTCTGTTGCAAGAACCGCCTTGATAAAATGGTCGGGAAGTGCATCAATTGGTTCGGCATCATCGTGCAGGACACCACGGCGCCCGATTTCAACGCCGAAGCGATCCAGAAAAGTCACCGAATAGTCGCTCTGTGCACGCCAGTCTTTTTCCGATGCCTCAAACGCCGGTTGAGCCAGGGCCAATAACAATATGAACCCGGCAAGCCCCAGGGTCAGACCTTCGCAGGCCACTTCAACCATCGCTTTCCTGAATCCGTACACCCGGAATCGGCGGAAAAATACGGTGATTGTTTCCCAGTTCTCACCGGCTGAAGAAAACATCTGATAAATTGATGAATCCAGCCATGAGTCCATGGCCATCAGTCTGGACCAGCTTTTACTCTTCTTTTCCGGGTTGAACGGGTCGTTCACGAATAAACTCTCTACTGACACAACTATTTGCTGTATTAATTCACACCAGCAAATTCATCAAAACAATCGCATGTACCTGATACCAGCGATAGACTGCCATCATCAAGGATTATTCTGAATATTATGGAATGTAGTGAATCTATCAAATCACCCTTTTGGGAGGAAAAGTCTCTCGATGAAATGTCGGACAGCGAGTGGGAGAGCCTGTGCGACGGTTGTGCCCGTTGTTGCTTGAACAAGCTGGAGGACTGGGACAGCGGTGAAATTGTCTGGACAAAAGTTGCCTGCAAGCTGTTGGATGATAAGACCTGCCGTTGTAAAAATTACCAAAACCGGTTTGAAATCGTCACCGACTGCCTGCAGTTATCACCCTCTCTTGTTCGTGAA
>QIIJ01000528.1 GCA_003232595.1 Aurantimonadaceae bacterium
GTGCCCATGAAACCCAGGTAACCGCCGATTTCAGCAGATTCATCCAAAGGGGTCTCATAACTCCATACTGCATTTTCAACCCGCCCTTCCGGCAGGTCGAGATGCCAGTATGTGGCGGTTCCTTTAAACGGGCAAAATGTGCGGTGAGATGAAGGGGCCAGCAATTCCGGATCAACTGCCTGCTTTGGGAAATAGTGATAATTCGGCAATCGCGTTTCGCGCAGGATTTTGACGGCGTCACTCTCGGCAACGGCCACCCCGCCGCGCAAGGCTGTGACCCTTCCATCATAGTCGCTGATATCAATTCGATAACCGGAAATACCCATCAAATTAATATAGGCTGGTATTTCGCTGGCTCAAGGAAAATCAACTATTGTCGTAATTCCCTTCCATCTCCCTGTAACACCATGTCATTCGCCACCATCGCCAGCGCCCGAACATATAGCCTGTGTTCGATCTCCAGCACCCGTGCTGCAAGGCTTTTCGCATTGTCATTGTCAAGCACTGCCACTTTCTTTTGCAAAACAGCCGGCCCGGCATCCAGATCGCCGGTTACAATATGCACCGTACAACCATGCTTCTTGTCACCTGCATCAAGCGCCCTTTGGTGAGTATTAAGACCGGGATATTTGGGCAGCAGGCTGGGGTGGATGTTGAGTATTCGGCCGGGCCACTTGTCGACAAAACCCGGTGTCAGGATGCGCATATATCCGGCAAGGCAGATCAGATCCACATCGCGGGCAACAAGAGCCGTGTGGATGGCATTTTCATGGCTTTCGCGGTCGCAATAGCGCCTGTTTTCAACAGCAAGTGTCGGGATGTTGCGGTGTTTTGCATGGTCCAGCCCTGCCGCGTCCTCCCGGTTTGAGACAACCAGCACAATCTCGATCGGATAGTCAGGGTCGCGCGCAGCCTCCACCAGTGCTTTCATGTTGGAGCCGCGACCGGAAATCAGAATAGCAGCGCGGATTTTTTTCATGCCTAAGCCAGAAACTTCAGCGTGCCGGAATATTCAACCGCTTCACCCGTGCGCGCAACGAGCGTACCAATCTCCATGGCATGTTCACCTTCGGCAACAAGCGCATCGATAACTTGATCCACCTGATCCGAGGCAACCACAGTCACCATTCCAATACCGCAATTGAATGTGCGCAACATTTCACTTTCAGCAATACCACCGGTCTTTACAAGCCAGCCAAAAACCGGTGGCGGTGAGATGGCCGCAAGATTGATCTGTACTGCAAGATTATCCGGCAATACCCGGGGAATATTTTCGGTAAACCCGCCGCCGGTAATATGAGCCAGCGCCTTGATTGCGCCTGTGTTGCGAATGGTAGTTAGCAGCGGCCTGACATAGATGCGGGTTGGTTCCAGCAGCGCTTCGCCCAGGCTTCGTGTGTTATCAAACGGGGCGGGAGCATCAAGTGCGATGCGCTCCAGCTCGACAATTCGGCGCACCAGCGAAAAGCCGTTGGAGTGAAGACCGGAAGATGCCAGTCCTACAAGCACATCACCCGCCGCAATGTTATCGCGCGGCAACAATTTACCACGCTCGGCGGCACCGACCGCAAATCCGGCAAGGTCATAGTCGCCTTTTGAATAAAGACCAGGCATTTCAGCAGTTTCACCGCCAATCAGTGCACAGCCTGCCTTCCCGCACCCTTCAGCAATACCGGAAATCACTTCCCGGGCCGTTTCAACATCCAGCTTTCCGGTGGCAAAATAGTCGAGAAAGAACAAGGGTTCTGCCCCCTGCACGACGAGATCATTGACGCACATGGCGACAAGATCAATACCGACCGTGTGGTGAATGCCGCTTTCGATGGCCAACATCAATTTGGTTCCAACCCCGTCATTGGCAGCAACCAGTATCGGGTCACGAAACCCGGCGGCAGCCAGATCAAACAGGCCGCCAAAGCCGCCGATTTCTGTATCGCTGCCAGGGCGCCGGGTTTTTTTGACAAGTGGCCTGATGGCGTCGACCAACTGGTTGCCGGCATCAATATCAACACCTGCATCGGCATAGGTCAGGGAGTTTTTGCCCGTGGTCATGATGTTGTAGATAGACGCGGATCCGTGCCATCACCAGCCGCGCTTTATTTATTACACAATAAATATTTGGTGGGTAACATCCTTACCGTTGGAAATAGTCACCTGGGTAAAACCTGCAAGCTTCAATAGATCGAGAAAATTGAGTTGTTCAGGGATATCAGTATCAGTAAAAAGCGGTGAAGTGCGCGCACTTGAAGTCAGCGCTGCCATTAGTGCGCGTAGCCGGTAAAGTGTGTTGTAGCGATATTCTTCGGTTGCGATGATGATCAGCTTTTCCGAACGCCCTCCCTTGGCAAATATATGATAACCAGGCGCATAGGCGCGCGCCACCTGCTTGGTGTTCAATCCCACTGTAAACCCTACCCGCGTGCGCTTGCTGGCGCTTTCAAGAACCGGAAGCGGCGAAACATAGGTCTCGGTACTTTGTGGTTTGGGGTAATAATAACCCGAATGTTTGTCATCATCAGCCACTGGCCGGACAATTGTCGTGAGAGTGAATATGACGAAAATCAGCGTTAAAGAATAGATATTTTTCAATTGCACATCCTCCCCTTTCACATTTGGCTCAGAATTCCTTTTGACTCAACAGTTTGTAAACCTTGTCATGACGCTTTAATCACCATAATCTGGTCGTGGTTTCTTGCAAGACATTTCGAGAGGGGTATTTGACTTGCCTGTAAATTCGATTGAGGGTAAATGGCCGGTTTCGGTTTCCGATGTTGCGGGTATCTGGAGTTGCTGAACAGGTGACCATCCCCAATCTTATTTCCATCATTCGCCTTGCGTTGGTGCCGTATATCATTCTTACCCTGCTTGAGGGGCGATTCATGCTGGCGTTTTTCCTTTTTGTGGCGGTCGGAATATCAGACGGGGTTGATGGGTTTATCGCGCGTAAATTCAACCAGCGCACCGTACTTGGCGCCTATCTCGACCCGCTCGCAGATAAAGTCCTGCTAATTTCGGTCTTCTTGGTCCTGGGCTATATGGAAATTATTCCCCTGTGGCTGACAATTGCCATTGTCACCCGGGATGTGTTGATAACGGCGGGCGTGCTGGTGGCATTTTTTATCGGCAATCCGATTGCAATCAAGCCGTTGTTTGTTTCCAAGGCAAATACAGCGAGCCAGATTGTGCTGGTATCAGTGGCCATTGGCGCTCCGGCCTTTGCTCTTGATCTTGAATGGGTTAAAACCATTTTGGTATGGTTGTGCGGGGCTCTGACTGTGGCATCCGCCTTTGCCTACTTTGCCACCTGGACCCGCCATGTGGCCGAATAATTGACGAGAGCTATGGATGACAAAATCGAAAGATAAATCACCACCGGCACCCAGTCCGCTTGCGTTGGCTGTGCGCCGTCAGGCGATTTTCTGGCTCTTAACGGCGCTGGTTATGGCGCTGTTTCTGTGGCTGTTTCGTGGTATTCTGTTGCCTTTTGTTGCCGGCATGGCACTGGCCTATTTTCTTGATCCGGTGGCAGACCGGATGGAAAAACTGGGCGCAAGCCGTATGCTGGCAACCAGCATAATTCTCGTATTGTTCATTATTTTCTTTGTTATTGCCCTGATGCTGATTGTGCCGGTGCTGGCGAGCCAGATGTCAGGTCTGATCGAGCGGCTGCCATCCTATGTCACCCGATTGCAGTCATTGATCGCTGACAGCGAAAACACGTTTATCAAGCGCATTGTCGGCGAAGGCAGCCAGTCAATTCAGGAAAACCTCGACGGCCTGATGAAGCAGGGGGCGAGTTGGCTTTCTGCACTGTTGCAGCAAATCTGGAGTTCCGGCAAGGCGCTGGTTGATGTAATTTCCCTGATTGTCATCACGCCGGTGGTGGCATTCTATCTGCTCTATGACTGGAACCGCATGGTGAAGCAGATTGATGACTGGCTGCCGCGCGATCATCGTGCCACCATTCGTGAGATATCTACTGATATCAATACCGCCATTGCCGGGTTCGTCCGCGGGCAGGGCACTTTGTGCCTTATTCTCGGGGTGTTTTATGCCTTTGGCCTCACCATGGCCGGGCTGAATTTCGGCCTGCTGATTGGACTGTTTGCCGGGTTTGTCAGTTTTATTCCCTATGTCGGCTCCCTGCTCGGGCTGGTGCTTTCGGTCGGCGTGGCGCTGGTGCAGTTCTGGCCTGACTGGATTATGATCGGCGTAATTGCCGGGATATTTGCCGTCGGGCAGTTTTTTGAAGGCAATATTCTGCAACCAAAGCTCGTCGGTACCAGTGTCGGGCTGCATCCGGTATGGCTAATGTTTGCACTTCTTGCCTTTGGCTCACTGCTTGGGTTTACCGGCCTTTTAGTAGCCGTTCCGGTTGCTGCTGCCATCGGGGTGCTGGTGCGATTTGCTATCAGCCGCTATCTGGAAAGCGACCTCTACAAGGGCCATGGCAGTGATGAAAGTTCCGCCGGGTAGTATCGGAGTTGCGTGTGTCGGACAATAAATCATCGTCAGATCAATTACCGCTCGATCTGCCATTAAAACCGGGCCTGACGCGGGATGATCTGATTGTCGGCGAGGCAAACAGGCTCGCGGTTGAGATGATCGATAACTGGCCAGACTGGTCTGCGCCTCTGGTTATTCTTGCCGGGCCACCAGGGTCAGGCAAATCGCACATTGCAGCGGTCTGGGCGGCAAAAACGGAAGCCTGGATTATGGAGGCAGATAAACTGGTTGAAACATCGCTTGAGAAATTACCGGCAACAAATTTTGTCATTGAGAACATTGCTGAGGGGAAAATTTACGAAACCGGACTTTTTCACCTGATCAATGATACCAGGGAAAAGGGCGGCTTTGGCCTGTTGACCAGCACCCAGTGGCCCCGGTCATGGAATATCACCTTGCCGGATCTTGCTTCGCGCCTGCGTTCGGCAATTCTGGTTGAAATTAAAGAGCCGGATGACGTGCTGCTGCGTCAGACCCTGATTAAATTGTTTGCTGACAGGCAGATTTCTGTTGAGAGCACGGTTGTCGATTATCTCGTCATCCGGATGGAACGTTCAATCGCCACAGCGGCCCGGATTGTCGAATTGCTCGACAGGGAGGCACTGGCCAGGGGAAAACCGATAACCCGACCGATGGCAGCAAGAATTCTGGAGATGATGCAGGGGTAGTGCAGGGCAATTCGAACGGCATTGTTGTTTTGTCGGTTTTACTGCAAGATGAAACCACGCAATTACATGCAATTAGCATTGGTGACGTGAGGAAAATCACGCAGCCAGTTGAGACCGGATAACATGGAAACAGTCAATTTGAAAAACCTCCAAAAGGATGTTGATTCTCCCGCATTGTCGAGCATCGCTGGTGCCAATTCTCAATTGTCTGATCTGGACGTTCTCAAATCCAGTCCAAAGCGTTTTATCAATCGCGAATTTTCCTGGCTGCAATTCAACCGCCGGGTGCTGGAAGAGGCGCAGAACGAAGCCCACCCGCTGCTTGAGCGGTTGCGGTTTTTATCGATTTCAGCGGGCAATCTGGATGAGTTTTTCATGGTTCGTGTGGCGGGCCTTGCAGGCCAGGTTCGTGCCGGCATTGGCTCATTGAGTGATGATGGTCAAAACCCGACAGAGCAACTGACAAGCGTTACGGTAGAAACAGGTCTGTTGCAGCACGACCAGCAAAAAGTGTGGTCTGCCCTGCGCAATCAGCTTGAAACGGAAGCCATTGAACTTGTTGATGGAGAAGCGCTGAGCGATTGTCAGCTTGAGTGGCTTGAAAACCATTTTCTGGAAGAAATATTCCCGGTGCTCACCCCTTTGTGCATCGATCCAGCTCACCCGTTTCCATTTATTCCAAATCTAGGGCTGTCGTTGATGCTGCAGTTAAGCAGTGTCAAGAAGGGCACGCCGATGACGGCCCTGTTGCGTCTTCCGACACCACTCAAACGGTTTGTCCAGTTGCCACGCCAAAAAGACATGCCGGAGGAAACCCGCCCGATAGACCGGTTTATCCTGCTTGAGGACGTTGCAAGCCTGTTCGCAAATCGTTTGTTTCCAGGTTATGTGGTTGAGGGCAAGGGCGCGTTCCGGGTTATTCGCGATTCCGATATCGAAATCGAGGAAGAAGCCGAAGATCTTGTACTGCTGTTTGAAACGGCCCTGAAGCAGCGCCGCCGCGGTTCGGTTATCCGTCTTGAACTTGAAGCGGCGATGCCGCAGGGTTTGCAGGATTTTGTTATTCATGAGCTTGACGCAACGCCCGAACAGACCATGGAATTCAGCGAATTGCTGGCGCTTTGCAATCTTGGAGAAATTGTCGATCTTGCCCGCAAGGATTTGAAGTTTGAACCACATACCCCCCGTTTTCCGGAGCGTATTCGAGAGCATGGAGGCGATTGTTTTGCGGCAATCCATGAAAAGGATTTTGTCGTTCACCACCCTTATGAATCATTTGATGTTGTGGTTTCATTTCTTGAACAGGCAGCAGATGACCCTGATGTCATTGCAATCAAACAGACCCTTTATCGAACCTCCTCCAACAGCCCGATTGTCAAGGCGCTGATTGAGGCTGCAGAGGCCGGAAAGTCAGTCACCGCATTGATTGAATTGAAGGCGAGATTTGATGAGGAGGCCAATATTCGCTGGGCCCGTGATATGGAACGGGCCGGCGTTCAGGTGGTTTTCGGATTTATCGAGTTGAAAACCCATGCCAAACTTTCGCTCGTTGTGCGCCGCGAAAGCGGAAAACTTGTCAATTATGTCCACATCGGGACCGGCAATTATCACCCGGTTAACGCAAGGATTTATACCGATATTTCCTTCTTTACCCGCGATGCGGAAATTGCCCGCGATGTGGCTCATGTGTTTAATTTCATTACCGGTTATGCGCCGCCGAAGGAGGTTAAAAATCTGCTGGTCTCGCCTGTCAGTTTGCGAAAGAAACTGCTCAAACTGATCAACGCTGAAGCTGAACATGCAAAAGCCGGGCGTCCTGCCCAAATCTGGGCCAAGATGAATTCGCTGGTTGATACTGCGGTTATCGATGCGCTTTACCGAGCCAGCGATGCGGGGGTTGAAATTGAGCTGATCGTCCGCGGCATCTGTTGTCTTCGCCCGCAGGTTAGTGGCCTGTCAGACAATATCAGGGTCAAATCCATCATCGGCCGTTTTCTGGAACATGGCCGTATCATGTGTTTTGGCAATGGCTATGGATTGCCTTCTGCCAATGCATTGGTTTACGCCGGTTCCGCTGACTGGATGCCGCGCAATCTGGACAGGCGTGTTGAGGTCATGGTGCCATTGAAAAATCCGACCGTTCATCGCCAGGTAGTGGAGCAGATCATGCTCGCCAATATTCTCGACAATCAGCAGAGCTGGGAGGTGCTCGGCGATGGCACATCACGCCGCTGGCTCGCACAACACGATCATCCGGCAGTCAATGCCCAGCATTATTTCATGACCAACCCCAGCCTGTCAGGCCGCGGAAAGGCATTGAAAAAGAATGCGCCCAAGGAGTTTCACCGGCCCTGGACCAAAAAACCGCATTCAGCCGATTTACCACTTGGCACCAGCGGGCAGGATGACAAGTGAGCAGCGTTCACGCTGAATTTCGCCTGGAAAACGGTGCGCAGGGACGTTTGCCACACCGC
>QIIJ01000163.1 GCA_003232595.1 Aurantimonadaceae bacterium
GGGAGCGGGTGGACGTGATGGTCAAACAATTATTGGAACGCCCGAAAAGTGCCGTTATTCTGTTGGCGGAATGGAAGGGCGAGCTTGTGGGTTTTATTGTCTGCACGCTCAATTCATTTTTGTCAGCCGGTGCAGCGCAGATTGCCCATGTGCAACTGCTCTATATCACCCGCCAGTGGCGGAAATCGATCCAGGGTGGCAAGGCCCTTCTGGCGCTGGTGCGCGCTGCGATCACCTGGTCCAAATCCCGCAACGCAGTAGAAATCCGGGTTGAACTGACGGAGGAAGCAATGAATACAAAATTGTCAAAACTGCTGATGCGATCCGGGTTTCGGGTTGGTGGGGTGAGTTTGGTGCGGGCTTTGACTGCAAAACAAACGAGAAAATCATGAAAAATGCAGCTCTATTCCCTGTTTTGCTGTTCCTTCTCGCATCGTGCGCAACATTTGTGACAGCTCCTCCTGCTACTTCATTGAAAGAAGCAAGGAACAAAACCGATGCAGAGCGCCTGTTCTTTGCTATTTATGATTCTCTATATGGAAACCCGGACAAGATTGCTTCCTATTTGATCAAACGCGGATTTATATGCACGCGGCCTACAGGGAAAGACTCAGATACTCAATACCCTCCCAATGCGTGCTCCTATATGAAATGTCAAAAAGGAATTCGTAAAGATGCTCGGGAGGTTAGTATTGGTTTCAAAAAGTATAGCGAAGAAATTCTCCGCAAAACTCCGGCATTGAGAAAGGTCGAGAAAAGAAGAGCGGATATAATAATTTACACCGGATTGTGCTACACAATAACCAACGAAAACGAATATGTTCGTGGATTAATTAAAAGAAGTAATCATCTTATTGAGGTGACAGAATGAGTAGTGACGGTCTGGTGACAATTTCACTCGTTGAGTATACTATTGCCAAAGTCGTGGACGGAATTCGTATTGGATCGATTTCACATATCGGTATTCGTTGGGAAGGCGATGGATTTGAAGAAGAAATCAATTTTGGGTCCATATTAGGTGTAGAATATAGAGCCGCTCCTTCTCCTTCATTTCGCGATAACCTTGGCGGAATTTCCGGGAATTACCGGGAATTACGGTGACACTTTACTAAATACACTAAATTGTTACGGTGTCACCGAATCTAGCTAGCCAGCCAGGTACTAGCCTGTGTTTTGCGCCCGCCGCCTGCGCTTTGCGTGACTGGTAGTCAAAATATTGTCTCTGCACCAGGAGTGGAACTATGGCGTTTCATCTTTTGATGGTTACGCTCCATTTTGATTTCTTTCACCCGACTGGGTGGCAGTGGCTCAATATCATCGATCTCAAAACGGGTAAATTTTCCGACAACCCGTGAAACTTCGCCGACTGCGCTGGCAATGCGCCGGGCCAGCAATATAGCCACAATAAAAGACAACGATATATGATATCGCAATTGGTTTACGAGGGTGTCAAAAGTGCAATTGCAATTGCTGCAGCCAGACTCGCATTGTTTTTTATCAGCGCGATATTCGTTTCCAGGCTTTTTCCGTTGGTCAATTCGAATATTCGGGACAGAAGCCAGGGCGTAACCCGCTTGCCCAGAATGCCGGCCTGATTGGCCTCCAAGGTTGCCTGGTCTATGAATCCGGTCATTTCAGTTGCCGGTATTTCTGCGCGTTTTGGAACCGGGTTGGCAATCAGCATACCGCCATCCTGCCGGAGATTTTTTCGCATCAAGGCAAATGAAGCAATGTCATGGGCGCTGTCAAGCCGCAGCGGAGAGGGTATATCGCTCCTGGCTGACCAGAATGCAGGCAGCCAGTCTGATTGATAAGATACAACCGGCACGCCATAAGTTTCAAGCACTTCAACAGTTTTTTCGCAATCCAGTATGGCCTTTGGTCCTGCTGAAACGACTATGACATTGCAATTTGCCAGTTCGTTGAGATCTGCCGAAATATCAAATGTGGTTTCCGCACCTCTGTGAACCCCGCCAATACCGCCGGTGGCAAATACGGAAATTCCGGCAAGTTCGGTCGCAATCATTGTGGCTGCCACAGTTGTTGCGCCGGTTTTGCCCATTGCCATCGCGAAGGCCAGATCTGCGCGCGAAAGCTTCATGACGTCCGATGATTGTACAAGAGAAACGAGCTGTTCATCATCAAGGCCAATATGCAAGGTGCCTTCGATAACAGCGATTGTGGCCGGTACCACTCCGGCATCACGCACCGTTTGTTCCACCTCACGTGCAACCTCGACATTTTGCGGCCAGGGCATGCCATGGGTAATGATGGTTGATTCAAGCGCAACAACCGCCTGGCGTTTGTCCAGGGCCTGTTTGACATCCGGGTGGATATTCAACGCAAACATTGTGTGTCTATCCTTAAGGCGAGAGAATCAACCAGGCCATGGCCCCTGAGCCTTTAACACTTTTCCGGCTGCCGCAATGCCATTGCCTATTGCTTTGTTGAATGGAACTCCACGCAAGAATGCTGCCAGAATCCCCCCGGCGAGCGCATCCCCTGCACCGGTAACATCGACTATTTCATTTAGTTCCGGGACCGATATTTCACCTGTCGCTCCATTTTCCCAGTACAACACAGGGTGATTGCCATTGCTGATAATTCCGCGCGGCGCAGCTGTTGCGGCCAGCATTTTTGCGAGTGTTTCCGGTGAATTCACGGAAATTTGCAGATCCAGTATTGCAGCTGCTTCCGCAACATTACAAAACAATATGTCCAACTCATTCAGCATTGATCGTAGTTTGGTGGCTTTAGATGGTGAGACACTTGTTACGCAATGAACACTGTCGGGAAACTTTGCCCAAATCATCGCAAGAGTAGATTGGGGAATATTGGTATCGCAGAAAACTGCAGTGGGCTTTGCCGCCAGTTCGGTTTCAAGTGCGGCTTTCGCTCTTGGCACATCAAAAAGGTCATGAATTTTCATGTCGTTGCAGGCAATTTTTAACGATCCGTCAGGCTCCAGCATGGAAATATAGCGTCCGGTAGAGGCCCCTTTGATGGTCACCAGATTGTTTGATATTTTCTCATTCCCCAACGCCTGACAGATTGTTTTTTGGCCAACATCATCGCCCACAGGCCCACAAAAAGATGTAGATACATCAAAGGAAGTCAAAACGCGGGCTGTATTGAATGCAGCTCCGCCAGTCATTGTGGTAATATTACCAATATTGGATATTGTATCTTTGGAAGGTGCATCAAATGCGCAGCGAATATCAATATTCGCCGCCCCAACACACAAAACTTTGATACTGGATTGTGGCCGGCTCAAGTTGGAGTTCCAAACAGTTGCACAATATTCATAGTTTGGTATCTCCCAAATTGCGGTAACGCAAGTTCATTTGCGAAATTCTCCAAGGCTGTCAAATCGCCACTCTGGACTATTTCGGCATGATAGTTTAGCGAAGCTCAGCTTTAGGAGGTTCCATGAAGATCATTGTTACGGGTGGTGCCGGGTTCATCGGCTCGGCGGTTATCAGGCGGCTGATAGGTGATGGCCACACAGTGCTTAATCTGGACAATCTGACTTACGCGGGCAACCTGAAAAGTGTCGCCAGTGTTTCTGGCCACGAGAATTATCGTTATATACGAGCAGATATTTGCAGCGGTCGCGCGATATCAACTGCAATCAATGAATTTAACCCGCAAGCCATCATGCATCTTGCCGCCGAATCGCATGTTGATCAGTCGATTGAAAAACCATTTGTATTTGTCCAGACCAATGTGGTTGGTACTGCGGTTTTGCTCGAGGCGGCCTATGAATACTGGGATAAACTTCCCGGTCCGGCAAAGGAGGAGTTCCGGTTTATTCATGTTTCGACCGATGAAGTGTTTGGCGAGCTTGGGCCCACCGGCGAATTCACCGAGGACAGTCCTTATCGTCCCAGTTCGCCCTATTCAGCCAGCAAGGCAGCCTCTGACCACTTTGCACGGGCATGGAACTGCACATTTGGCCTGCCAGTGATCGTAACAAATTGCTCAAATAACATAGGGCCGTTTCAGTATCCTGAAAAACTGGTTCCCTCAGCGATCAGAACCGCGCTTGCAGGTGATGATATCAAAGTCTTTGGCGACGGCACCAATATTCGTGACTGGCTGTTTGTTGATGATCATGTTGACGGGCTTGTTTTGACACTGACAAAAGGCAGGCCCGGAAGGTCATACAATTTTGGCGGTGATAGTGAATGCGCCAATATTGATCTGGTCAATATGATTTGCGACAAGCTGGATGTGATGAAACCGAACCCCGGTGGAAATCCATACAGGAACCAGGTCTGTTTTGTCGATGATCGTCCAGGTCATGACTTTCGTTATGCTATTAACTCCAGCCGGGCTATTGACGAACTTGGGTGGCGGGCAGAAGAAACGCTTAATTCAGCACTTGAAAAGACACTGAACTGGTATCTGGAAAACCCGGATTGGCTACAGTTTAGTGATTCATACGGCAATAGAATTGGCATGCCTTATTGATTGCACCAGAAGGATGGTATTTGTGTGTGACCAGCGATTCTGTACTACAGGCACCGGGTGCGAAATTTAGACCGTTAGTGTCCGATTGAAAAGTCTCCAGAAGAGACTTTTCGACGTCAATTCCGCCCTCTCCCCCGGCCCAACCACCCCACAGGGTACCGTTATCGGGTGGTTGGGCCGGGGGAGAGGGCGGGCACCGGACTTTTAAATCAGGCTCTTAAAGGCGGGGTAACGAAGAACGATATAAGAACAAAGTTACTATGGCGTGTATTTTCAATAACTTATGAACCTTTACAAAATAGAACATATAGAGTACAAATATTCCTCATTGCAAGGGCATGCGGCCCGTGAAATAAGGAGTAAGTAAATGGCGCAATCTGCACTGAGACTGGTTGAGGGAAATTCCGTGGATAAATCCAAGGCGCTGGACGCGGCGCTTTCACAAATTGAGCGGGCCTTTGGCAAAGGCTCCATTATGCGGCTTGGGGCTAATGACAAGGTCGTCGAGGTCGAGTCGATTCCGACCGGATGTCTTAGTCTGGATATAGCGCTCGGAATTGGCGGATTGCCAAGAGGGCGCGTTGTTGAAATTTACGGACCTGAATCGTCCGGCAAAACAACCATGGCATTGCATGTAATTGCCGAGGCCCAGAAAAAGGGCGGCATTTGTGCATTTGTTGATGCAGAACATGCACTTGATCCTGTTTACGCCCGTAAACTTGGTATTGATCTTGAAAACCTTTTGATTTCGCAGCCAGACACAGGCGAGCAGGGATTGGAAATTACTGATACGCTGGTGCGCTCTGGTGCATGCGATATACTTGTAATTGATTCAGTTGCAGCCCTTACACCGCGGGCTGAAATCGAGGGAGACATGGGTGATTCTCTGCCCGGTTTGCAGGCTCGTTTAATGAGCCAGGCCCTGCGCAAGCTGACGGCGTCGATATCCCGCTCCAATACCATGGTTATCTTCATCAACCAGATCCGCATGAAGATCGGGGTTATGTTTGGATCGCCTGAAACCACCACCGGTGGTAATGCACTGAAATTCTACGCATCTGTCCGCCTTGACATACGCCGTATTGGCGCAGTCAAGGACCGTGACGAAGTGGTTGGCAACCAGACCCGTATCAAGGTTGTAAAAAACAAGTTGGCGCCTCCCTTCAAGCAGGTTGAGTTCGATATCATGTATGGCGAGGGCGTTTCGCGTACAGGCGAGTTGATAGACCTTGGGGTTACTGCGGGAATTGTAGAAAAATCCGGTTCATGGTTCTCCTATGACAGCCAGCGGCTGGGGCAGGGGCGGGAAAATGCCAAGAACTTTCTGAAAGAAAACCCGGATGTTGCCAATGAGATAGAATTGGCAATCAGACAGAATGCCGGACTGATTGGTGACAAAATGCTGGATGGGCCTACCAGACAAGATGAAGAGGGCATTGATCCGGAACTGGAGGCTTCATCCGGTTCAAAATAGCTACTTGAACGGCTTGTTTTTTTGCAAAGGGCTGCACCCAATCAGGTGCGGCCTTTATTGTTCTGTCTGAGTTGCAACCATTCACCTATCGGAATTAATCAAAGAGCAATTGTAGTGCTGGACAGTGACTTAAGGCCCCGTTACAAGTCGGGCCAGTAGTTGACAAATCCTCGATAAATGGTGATGGAACAAGGCCTGTTCCTGAACACTGGTCTATTCAATGATGGGCGATTGCATGAGCGGCGTAAACGAAATCAGATCGACATTTCTTGATTATTTCAGGAACAATGGCCATGAAATTGTAAGTTCTTCCCCACTGGTGCCGCGCAATGATCCGACATTGATGTTTGTCAATGCCGGTATGGTTCAGTTCAAGAATGTTTTTACAGGCCTTGAAAAGCGAAATTTCAATCGTGCCGTTACATCCCAAAAATGTGTACGTGCAGGCGGCAAGCATAATGATCTTGATAATGTTGGTTACACTGCCCGCCATCACACATTTTTTGAAATGCTTGGAAATTTTTCATTCGGGGATTATTTCAAGGATCAGGCAATTGAACTGTCATGGCGCCTTCTCACCAAAGAATTTGAATTGCCGGAAGATAAGTTGCTGGTGACTGTTTATCACACTGATGATCAGGCTTTCGATCTGTGGAAGAAAATTGCCGGTCTGCCGGAGGAAAGAATTATTCGTATTCCAACCAGCGATAATTTTTGGTCGATGGGAGAAACCGGCCCCTGTGGGCCCTGTTCTGAAATATTTTTTGATCACGGTGATAAAATTGCGGGTGGACCACCGGGAAGTGCAGATGAAGACGGAGACCGGTTCATTGAAATCTGGAATTTGGTATTTATGCAGTATGAGCAGGTTTCAACTGACAATCGTATTGAGTTGCCGCTTCCATCAATAGACACCGGTATGGGTCTGGAACGTATTTCTGCGGTTTTGCAGGGTGAACACGATAATTATGAAATAGACCTGTTTAAAGCATTGATCAGGGCCGGCGAAGAAGCAACAGGTGTTTCGGCGTCGGGAAAAAATGTCGCGAGTCATCGGGTGATTGCAGATCATATTCGCGCCACCAGTTTCCTGATAGCCGACGGGGTATTGCCCTCAAATGAGGGTCGTGGTTATGTCTTGCGTCGCATAATGCGTCGCGCCATGCGTCATGCAAATCTGTTGGGCGCAGTTGAACCGTTGCTTTGGAAACTTGTCCCTACTTTGATAACACAGATGGGGCTGGCTTATCCGGAGTTGGTGCGTGCCCAGTCGCTAATTGCTGAAACATTAAAACTTGAAGAAGACAAGTTTCGTATTACACTTTCTCGCGGGCTTGACCTGCTGGAAAAAGCTTCCTCAGATTTGGGTAAGGGCCAAATCTTTCCAGGCAAAACAGCGTTTAAACTTTATGACACTTATGGTTTTCCACTTGATTTGACTCAAGACGCATTACGACAACGGGGGATTGATGTAGATGTTGATGGTTTCAATGTTTCAATGGAACAGCAGAAACAGGAAGCCCGCGCGTCATGGTCAGGTTCTGGGGATGCTGCGGACAAAACTATCTGGTTTGAACTAAAGGAACGTCATGGCAGTACTGAATTTCTAGGATATGAAACCGAGACTGCTGAGGCAGTCGTAATTGAGATTGTTAAAAGCGGAATACCGGTCTTGTCAGCC
>QIIJ01000137.1 GCA_003232595.1 Aurantimonadaceae bacterium
AATGTCGATACCGGCCAGATTGTTCTTGCCGGTGAGCCGGTTGCCAAAATGGGAACAAGAAGAATTGCCAGTGTTGCGCCGAGGGATATAGCATCCTCCCGCCCAATGTTGTATGTAGAGTTTCGTAAAGATGGCAAACCATTCGATCCGACGCCATGGTGGACGGAAAGTTCAATGAAAAGGTCTGAAAATGATTCGTAGATTTTCAATGATGATGGCAGGTGTAGTTCTGGGGGTTGGCGCAACATTGCTGGTTTCTCAGGGCAGTACCAAAAATATTTTTGGTCAATTCTGGTCTGGAGGTCAGGCTGTAGCGGCAGGCTCCGAGATCTATCGCCAGTTAAATATTTTCGGCGACGTTTTTGAACGGGTTCGTTCGCAATATGTGAAAAAACCGGAAGAGCAAAAACTGATCAAAAGCGCCATCAATGGCATGCTGTCTTCACTCGATCCTCATTCAAGTTATCTTGATGCCAAAGAACAGGCTGACATGCGGATTCAGACCAAGGGCGAATTCGGCGGCCTTGGCATTGAAGTCACCATGGAAAATGAGCTGGTTAAGGTCATCACCCCGATTGACGACACTCCAGCCTCCAAGGCCGGCGTCATTGCGGGCGACCTCATTAACAAGATTGATGGTGAAAATGTCCGCGGGCTGACCCTGCAGCAGGCGGTTGAAAAAATGCGTGGTCTGGTCAATACGCCAATCGTGCTGACGGTAATACGAAAAGGGGCCGACAGGCCGATTGATATCACCATTGTCCGTGCCATTATCAAAATCAGGTCGGTACGCTACAGTGTCGAAGGTGATGATGTCGGTTATATCCGGGTCACCGGATTTACCGAGCAGACCAACGATGGCCTCAACAACGCCATTTCGAAACTTCGCGAACAGATGGGCGACAGCCTGAAAGGCTACGTGCTTGATTTGAGGCTCAATCCCGGTGGATTGCTTGATCAGTCTGTCAGTGTATCAGACACATTTCTCGATCGCGGTGAAATTGTTTCAACAAGAGGCCGCAATCCTGAAGAAGGACGGCGCTACAATGCAAGACCAGGTGATAAAACTGGTGGCAAACCTATCATTGTACTGATAAATGGCGGTTCTGCCAGTGCCTCCGAGATTGTCGCAGGCGCGCTTCAGGACCACAGACGTGCAACCGTTCTTGGCACCCGTTCTTTTGGCAAGGGGTCGGTTCAAACCATAATTTCGCTCGGGTCTAATGGTGCCCTGCGTCTGACCACAGCGCTTTATTATACACCCGCCGGCCGCTCAATTCAGGGTAAGGGTATTACACCTGATATCGTTGTCAATCAGCCCCTGCCGGATAATCTTAAAGGTCGTGTGGAAGCTGCAGGTGAATCCAAACTGCCGCGTCACATCACCGGCGCGGATGAGGACAAAGACGGGTCCGGCTCATTTGCCTATATTCCGCCGGACAAAAAAGATGATATCCAGCTGAATTTTGCCCTTGATCTTATTCGCGGCGTCAAGAAGAACGCGGCTTATCCGCCTGATCCGGAAAAAGCGCTGAAGAAAAAATCGTAGTTCAGCTGTTATGAGTTAATTTGGTCAACCCGATAAATCCGGGTTGACCCGCTTCTGTATTTGCGTATTACCACAACAACAACCGGGTTACGCCGCAAAAATGGATGATCTCAACTCCCCGCTGGGCCTGGACAACAAAACAGGAAACGGTGCCAGATCACTGATCCAGCCACGCATATTGCTCAGTCTGGTGCTCTTGGTGGCCGGGTTGGCAATGGCGTGGATTTATTTCCCAGGCAGCACAGAAAATGATCCGACACAAAAATCTGCCGCTGTTGACACCGAAGCTGCAGGCGGCACGCTTGACCTGCGAACCGAAGACAAACCGCCGGTAAAACCCCTGACCGAAAGCGATCCCGACCAGCCTGCACGGCTTGACGACCTTGAGCCGCAGGGCGAGCTGCAGGAGCCGAGAATCACATTCCTCAACCCAACAGCTCAAGGCCCGCTAAGCTTGAGCTATTTGCCGAATACGACGATGTTGGAGAATTCCAGTCTTGGTAAACTGCCTAAAATATCAAATTCCGGCAGGCGGCCGATAGATGCCTATGCCCGACCGGTATCAAGTCAGGGTTCGGCCCGAATTGCCATAATAGTTGGTGGAATGGGGCTTAGTCAGTCCGGCAGTAAATCAGCGATTGAACAGCTTCCAGGCCAGATTACACTGGCTTTTGCGCCCTATGGTAACTCGATCTCGCGCTGGATGAAAAAAGCCCGTAAAGACGGGCATGAACTGCTGATGCAGGTGCCGATGGAGCCGATTGGTTATCCCGAAATCAACCCCGGCAAACGCACACTTGTTTCCGGTAGTCCCGTGGGCACCAATCTCGAAAATCTCCACTGGTCGATGGCCCGCATGACAAATTATGTCGGCATCATGAACTACCTCGGTGCCCGGATGCAGTCTGACCAGGAGGCCATGGCGCCCATCCTTGGTGAAATCAATCAGCGCGGTCTGCTTTACCTCGATGACGGTTCTACATTTTCCAGCAAAACCAAAGCCGTCGCCAATGCAATTGGCGTGCCCTTTGCCCGCGGGGATATGATAATTGATGCCGACCGGTCTGCAAAAGCCATCCAGAACAATCTGCTGGCCCTGGAAAAGCTTGCCCGGCGCAATGGCAGGGCAATTGGCGTTGCATCAGCTTTTCCACGCACAGTGCAACAAATTTCGCGATGGGTTGAACAGGCGGAAAAGCGCGGTATAGACATCGTTCCAATTTCCGCACTCGTCAAGTAATTCTGGAGTACATGGATATGTCCGGCAAGCCTGTTAAACATGCTGACCTGCCTTTCCGGCCCTGTGTTGGAATTATGGTGCTCAACAACCAGAACAAGGTCTGGGTCGGGCACCGAATTGCCAAGCCTGACAGCGAATATTCGATAGATGCAAAGTTATGGCAAATGCCCCAGGGCGGTATTGACCAAGGCGAAGACCCGCACAATGCGGCCCTGCGCGAACTTTACGAGGAAACCGGGATGAACTCGGTCACCCTGTTGCACGAAGCGCCGGACTGGATATCCTATGATTTGCCGGATGCGCTGGTCGGCATCGCTTTTAAAGGCAGATACCGGGGACAGAGCCAGCGCTGGTTTGCATTCCGCTTTACCGGCAATGAAAGCGAAATTCGCATCAATCCGACACCGGGAAACGAAAAACCAGAGTTTGACCGTTGGGACTGGATTGACATGCATTCATTGCCAAATATGGCGGTCGAATTCAAACGCCCGCTCTACGAAGCCGTTGTCAAAGAATTCCGGCATTTGGCCGATGACTAAGCAATTGAATATCCGCTGGATGAATTCAGATGACATTGATGACTGGGCGCAGATGGCACATGCTCTTTGGCCACACACGGATTTTTCGCAACACCGAAAAGAGATCACGACAATGATTGAGGGTGTCAGTGCCCGTCGAGGTGCAATTGCATCTACTGCTGATATTAAACTTGCAGGGTTCGCTGATATTGGCATTCGCACCTATGCAGATGGATGCACAAACCAGCCGGTTTTATATCTGGAAGGTATCTGGATTGATCCTCAATGTCGACGCCAGAGCATCGGGCGCCACTTGCTGGAGTTTGTTTCCCGCTGGGCTAAAAGTGAAGGTTTTATGGAAATTTGTTCCGACACCGATATTAAGAACCTCACATCGCATTCTGCCCACTCCGCCTGGGGATTTTCAGAAACATCCCGCATCACAAATTTTAGAAAACCTCTGGCTTGAAAACACAAATACCCATGGCTGACAACCGCCCGTACCGGCCCAATGTGGGCATTTGCCTGTTTAATCACGAAAGGAAAGTCTGGGCAGGGCGTTGCATTTCCTCAGGACCTGAAATCGTAACACCTGGTTACGACTGGCAGATGCCTCAGGGCGGTATCGGAGAGAACGAGGATATTGTCGATGCAGCGCGGCGCGAATTATTGGAGGAGACCGGTGTGACTTCAATTCAATTTCTGGCAAAGACCGATACCTGGTGGTGCTATGACTTTCCTGTCGGGCCGACAGAACCATTGCATAAACTCAATCCGTTTCGCGGTCAAAAGCAAAAATGGGTGGCCTTTTTATTTAAGGGTCAACCCGGGGAAATTTCGATCGCCGCTGATCACGTGCATGAGCCGCAGGAATTTTTCGAATGGTCATGGATGCCATTTGAAGAAATGCCGAAGCTGGTGGTGCCATACAAACGGCAGGTATATGAAAAAGTAGTGGCAACATTGTCACGAAGTATTATTGACAAGATTTCAACAGATCAGAAAAAACCCACGCAATTCGTGCCTAACCGCTCTTGAATAACTGATGTGATTCTGCCGTCTAAATATCGATAGGTTTCCCGGCTCAGCTGTTCGTTGCTGTCGAATCGGTAGCAAACTTCTACAATATCAACGCCATCTTGCGACGAGATTACCTGTGTCAGCAAAATTGCGCCTTTGGTGGCATCGTCCCGTTGTTCGAGGCTGTCCAGAAATTCTTCGCGGGTCTGAACAATTCCCAAATCCTTCAATTCGATCCTTGCATTCCTGTCGATCAGTTCACGAAATCTCGGGCGGCTGACTTTGGATAGCGCCACGAACCAGGCTTTTACCTCGCCGGACATCTGTGGTTCCTGGGCAGACAGATTTGATAATGGCAATGACATGATAATCAATGCAGCGATTATTTGTATTATACGTGACATAAACATCGTCCAGTTGAGCATTTTGCGGGTGTTCTAACAGAAGCGGGCCGTCTCTGCCAAACCATCTTTGTAAATATAGTTAGGAGAGACGAATAGGATATGCATGGTTTTCAACGGGTTGTAGTTTGTTACGAAACCACCAGGCTGCGCATTTGCACCATGGCCATTGGCCTGGAGAGAGAGGCAGAATCTGTTTCCAGCATCAACTCATCAGCGCCGCGTTTTGAGGCCCGCGCCAGTATCTCAAACACCGAAGAAGTGGTCATTTGCAAGGCCTTCTCAAGAGGCTGTTTCTGCAAATAACGGGCAAGAAACAGAGCCGCCGTCAGATCACCAAGTCCGTTTGGCGGATTGGCGATGACCCTGTGTTCGGCCAGCAGTGCGCCCTTTGGATGTAGCAGCACATTGCCGGTATTATTGCGCATCATGGAATGGGCAGATGTCACCAGCGTCAAGGGCCGGTTGAGGTTTGCAGCAGCTGAAAGAATTTCGCTGTTGTCAGAAAGCATGCCCGCCTCTGTCAGCCAGCCCAGTTCGAACCTGTTCGGTGTGATGATGTCTGCAATTGGCAGTAATTTGTCCCGAATTGCAAAGGCCGTTTCTTCAGCTACATAAAGCCCGCCATCATCGCCGATCACCGGATCACAGGCGAAAACCAAATCAGGGCTCTGTTGTTTGATTTCTCGAACAAGGCAGGAAACCGCTTCAGCCTGGGCAGGGTTTGCCATATATCCGCTCAGCACCGCACCGACCTCATCAAGCCAGGGTGCGGCAGACAAATCTTTCAGCAAGGCGGAAAACTCATCTTGCAAAGCCGTAATTCTGGTGGCCGGACCGTGACCCGGATGCCAGGGCAGAATTACCGTCGGAACGGCCCAGACATTATGGCCTAAAACCTCAAGCGCAAAAACCGCTGCCCGGTTGCCAACAGTACCGCGAACCACATGACTGGATATGACAATAATCGCCGGTTTGTGGTCTGCCGTCATTTGTGGCTCTATTTCAGGTAGGTATAATAGAGATATATCACCAGAACCACGAAGCCGATCAACGCCAGAAATCGTCCTATCCGGGTACCCCAGACCTCAATCGGATCTTCCTTTGCGGGATCACCGGCCATGAAGTGATTGCGGGTTTTTCTGGCCGCTCGGACAAATGATGATGTACCGATTGTTTCGCTGTCGCGTTCGACACGCTCAAGAATACGCTTCGATTCCTCTTCATCCGGGTTTTGTTTGTCATTGGTCATGATTATATCCCGTCAAGCCTAATTCAAGCTGCCTATCCAGCCACCGTGCCTATGCATTGAGATTCCTGAGAACATAATGGAGAATACCGCCATTGCGATAATAATCCAGTTCATCCTCCGTATCGATACGTGACAACAAGGTGATGGTTTTGGAGGAACCATCTTCAAAGCGAATGGTGGCTTCCAGTTGCTGGCGCGGGGTGAGGTTGTCCAACCCCGAAATTGAGACCTGTTCCTTGCCATTCATGCCAAGCGAGTGCCAATTGTCATTGCCAGTAAAGACCAGCGGCAGAACCCCCATACCAACAAGATTGGAACGGTGAATACGCTCAAAACTTTCAGCGATCACCGCACGAACACCCAGCAACAGGGTGCCTTTTGCGGCCCAGTCACGCGAAGAGCCGGTACCGTATTCCTTGCCTGCAAAGACCACCAGCGGCACACCCTCATCTGCGTAACGCATGGCCACATCATAGATCGCGCCCTCTTCGCCCGATGGCCAGTGGCGTGAATAGCCGCCTTCAACATCTTTCAACATCTGGTTCTTGATACGGATATTGGCAAATGTGCCGCGCATCATCACCTGATGATTGCCGCGCCGAGAGCCGTAGGAATTGAAATCCACCGGGCGCACCTGATGATCTCGCAGATAGTGTCCAGCCGGGCTTTCGCCTTTGATGGCCCCTGCCGGAGAGATGTGGTCAGTGGTAATCGAGTCTGCAAACAGTCCAAGAATTCGCGCGTTCTCGATATCAGCGATTGGCTCGATATCCATGGTCATGCCGTCAAAATAGGGCGGGTTTTGCACATAGGTGGAGCTTTCTTCCCACTCATAGGTCTTGCCGCCACTGACAGATATGGCCTGCCAATCCGCATCACCGGCAAACACGTTGCCGTAACGACCACGAAACATATCCTCATTAATCGTGGTCCGTACGATATCAGCAATTTCCCGTGATGAGGGCCACAGGTCTTTCAGATAAACATCATTGCCATCCTGGTCTTGGCCGAGCGGCTCTATGGCAATATTGATTTTTAGCGAACCGGCAATGGCATAGGCCACTACCAGCGGCGGAGAAGCCAGATAGTTGGCGCGTATATCGGGCGAAATGCGACCTTCGAAATTGCGATTGCCGGAAAGCACCGAACAGGCAACCAGACCATTATCATTGATGGCTTCGGAAATTTCCTCTGCCAGCGGCCCGGAATTGCCGATACAGGTGGTGCAGCCGTAACCAACCAGATTAAAGCCCATTGCATCAAGGTCTTTGGTAAGGTCGGCCTTATCGAGATAGTCAGTTACCACCTGTGAACCCGGAGCAAGCGAGGTCTTGACCCAGGGTTTGACGGAAAGGCCTTTTGCGCGGGCATTGCGGGCGACCAGCCCGGCAGCTACCAGCACCGAGGGGTTGGATGTATTGGTGCAGGAAGTGATGGCAGCCACCACCACATCGCCATTGCC
>QIIJ01000308.1 GCA_003232595.1 Aurantimonadaceae bacterium
CTGCAGACAGCAGGAAAATTCGTTCCAGAAAAAGTGCCATGGATGCAGAGCAGGTCTGGCAACTCGCTGCCAGAGCTCTGATCGCCAATTTTGCCCGTTCTCAAGATGTTATCAAAAGTGCCTGCCAAAACACCAGGAAAGATTTTCAACCAGACCAACAACTGCGTTCGTCTGCTTTCACCTTGAACGACGGCGGAAACGGCTATCCGTTTGTTTCATGCAATTATCGCGGTTTGATCACAGACAACTTGATCATTGCCCACGAGTTTAGCCATTCAGTTCAAATAGTGGCCAGCAAAGGTCGTTTTGTAGCACCGGTCATTCGCGAGACCTGTGCTTTTATCGGTGAACTATCACTGCTTTCATTTTCAAAAACACAAAACCCTGAACTATTCACGGACCTTCAACAATCATGGAATTCTGACAACAAAATGTACTTGCAAGAATATTCAGAAATTTTGCGGTCTGCGCTGAACCAACCGTTGGTGCCCTACAGCTATCGATGGAATTATGCCCTTGCGCGAATTTGTTCCATGAAATGTCAAGAGCAACTTACAAGCCAGGAAACTTGGGCGCTATTTGAAGGCAAACTTTCACTGAAAGAACTATTTAGCCTGCTGAGACTTTAAATTTTGGCTAACAATATACGATGTTATCCTTCTGTCGGCCAGCGTCAACGCGTCGGTCAGCTATGAGTGAGCGCGCTGCGCCACCGGTCCGAGCAGCGCAAAGCGAACGCCTTGGCCGAAACCATCAATGGACTTTACAAGGCTGAAGTCATTCACCGCAAAAGCTCATGGAGGACGATGGACGATGCTGAATTGGCAACCCTCAAATGGGTTGACTGGTTCAGTAAAAAAAAGAGTGTCTGTGAGTTTGTTGACATGGAGTTATTCTGTTTTGGCAAGAAGAATCGCCCACAAAACATGATTCTTCGGTCTCTCAGCAATTGACTCGTGTCGTGTGATGGCAACATACAAAACCATTTTGACCCGGTAAAACTAGTTCAATTGCAATGCTTTACAGAGGCAACAGGGATGCAATGCAATACGCCCCGCATGTCTGGTTAGCTTGTAATCTGCTGCGTGGATTGTCAAAATCATCCAATGTGCCATTAAGCACATTCGAACCGGTTTAAGAACGATAGTGTGTTTTTAAGAAAATCGGTGGCGTTAGGGTCCTGGATTTCGAATTTGCAATCTGACTATAAGGAGAATTCATATGCCAATCAGCACCCAGATTAAATTGATGTCGACCGGATTTGCAGCGATTCTTGCTATATTCGTCGTCCTGTCATCCTTCGCAACTGAAGATGCAAATCATGGCTACAAATACGGTGGTGGTACGGTCGCAGGAGCTGTTGCTGATATGACAAAAAATGGTGCAGTCGCGGTCGGTTCATAATGTCCCGTCTGGACAGAACCGCACCAAATCCGGGGCAAAACATACGAAGATGTATTCACAAGTGTCAACGTAGCAAAAAATGGGATACCATCTGTCCCAATTATTAACGCCAACTCGTCATTTGACCGGTTAGCACTTGCACAAAATGCAGGAAAGCGTAACCTGAAATGATCGAAGGGGCAAAACAGAAAGGAACCGGAAATGAATAAATTTCTCTCTATGACAATGGCTGCACTTCTCGCAGGCACTGTAATTTTGTTGTCATATTCAGATGCTGACGCGCGGCATCGCAGGACCCATGCTGGCGGTATCGCAGCAGGTATCATCGGCGGCCTCATTGTCGGTGGTGCAATTGCCAATTCCAATCGACGCGCCAGTGAACGTCGTTATCGTGAACCGCGGCGTATTTACCGCGGCGATGCTCATGAAGAGTGGTGCTTCAACCGCTATCGCTCATATCGTGCTTACGACAACACCTATCAACCCTACAGGGGCGGTCGTCGCTATTGCCGTTCACCTTACGGCTAGGCAATACGATCTTGCTGAATTGGAAAGGCCCGCTGGAAATGCGGGCCATTTTTTGTCTTGAAAAGATGCTGAAATTCAATTCTTGTCCTTGTCGACCAATGCACCTGATTTTATCCACGGCATCATACCGCGCAGTTTTTCGCCTACTTCTTCAATCTGGTGACTGTCGTTCATACGTCTTGTGCCCTTGAAACGGGCGGCACCGGAACGGTATTCCTGCATCCATTCGGAGGTGAATCGTCCGCTCTGGATATCGGCCAGAACCCGTTTCATTTCAGCTTTGGTTTCAGCGGTAATTATACGCGGGCCTGATACATATTCACCCCATTCTGCCGTGTTGGAAATCGAATAATTCATGTTGGCAATGCCGCCTTCATAGATCAGATCGACAATCAGTTTGACTTCGTGCAGGCATTCGAAATAGGCCATTTCCGGGGCATAACCAGCTTCTACCAGGGTTTCAAAACCGGCACGGATGAGTTCAACCAGACCACCACAAAGCACTACCTGTTCGCCGAACAGATCGGTTTCGCATTCTTCCTTGAAAGTGGTTTCAATCACGCCGGACCGACCACCGCCAACGCCGCAGGCATAGGAAAGTGCCAGTTCATGGGCATTGCCTGACGCATCCTGATCAATTGCAATCAGACACGGCACCCCGCCACCCTTTTGATACTCACCGCGCACCGTATGACCGGGACCCTTGGGAGCAATCATCACAACGTCAATATTTTTTGGAGCCTCGATCAGGTTAAAATGGATGTTCAGTCCATGGGCAAATGCAATTGCCGCCCCATCGCGAATATTGTCACGAATGCTTTCATTCCAGATATCAGCCTGCAACTCATCCGGGGTCGCCATCATCATCATATCTGCCCAGCCGGCGGCTTCTGCAACAGACACTACCTTGAAACCGTCTGCTTCTGCTTTTTTTGTGGTTGCAGACCCCTCTCGAAGCGCAACGACCATATTTCCCGTGCCCGAATCCTTCAGGTTCAGCGCGTGGGCGCGGCCCTGCGAACCATAGCCGATAATGGCAACATTCTTGCCCTTGATAAGATTGAGATCCGCATCGCGGTCATAATACACACGCATTGGAGTATCCTTTCACTTGGTTGATTTAAGTTTGATTTTCTTCCCATAGAGGGCAAAAAACTGCCTGGTTGCCGCCTCCGCCTCCCTTACAATTTGAGCTTCATCAAGCGACACATCCTCACCCAGCAAAACTCGGATTTGAATATCCCGGACAACCAGTCCGAAAAAGCAACTGAATGCTTCATCTCCGTCTTTAAATTCCAGATGTCCAGCATTGCGCCCCAACATCAGCACAGGCAACAACCGTCGTCGCATGGCAAACGGGCCATTCTTCAGTACAATTGAGCCCAAACCGGAAGAAGCACTTCCTGCCTGGGAAATTGCCATTCGATTGAGCGCAATCGATACATCGCCGGTAAGAACTGCCAGCCAATCCCGGGCAAAACCCACCAGCGTACTCATCAATGTTGCCTCATCCAATGTGCTGCCATCCAGAGGCGATACCTGCACTTTCAAAGCCTGCCACTGAACAGTTGCCGTCAAAAGACCTTGTCGGTCACCAAACCACTTATAAAGCGTTTCCTTGGAACAGCTGGCGCTCTTCGCCACGCGTTCCATCGTCAATGACCCGCCTTCCCGAACAATCAAATTCAGCACAGCCGAAAGTACCTCCTGCTGTCGTTTGGAAAACTTCGCCTCGCTGACTTGAGATTGGATGGCGGCAAGTGCACTAGGCATTGAATGGAAATCCCAACTGGTACCGTACGGTACGGTTCGGCAACACGCTATATTGACCCGAAGATTACTGCAAGCAATTTTCTCAAATATCGCGTTGACTAATTTTCCAGCACCGTCAAAAAGCGTTTAACCGCCTCAGCCATGCCAAATTCCAGGGCATCCGCAGTAATTCCGTGACCGATTGAGACTTCTTTCAAATAGGGTATGCGTTTGATTAACGCCGGAATATTGGCCACCATCAAATCATGGCCGGCGTTGATTTCAAGGCCCAATGCTCTGGCCGCATCCGCTGTTTTGCCTAACAATTCGAGTTGCCGTACTGCGCCTGCCGGATCATCAAAACAAGAGGCATAGGGACCGGTATACAATTCAATTCGTTGAGCACCAGTATCAGTGGCCCATTTCACTTGCTCTGCATCCGCATCCGCAAAGAGCGCTACCCGCATCCCTGCCTGATTTAATCTTGCAACAATTGGTTTTAAGTAATTGTGTTTACTTGAAAATTCCCACCCATGATCTGAAGTTGCCTGGGCAGGATCATCCGGTACCAATGTCACCTGCTCAGGTTGATTTTCTTCGCACAGGGCGAGAAACTCATCGGTTGGATAGCCCTCGATATTAAACTCAATCCCCGGAAACTCATCGTCAATCAGCGCCCGGATTTCAGGCACATCACCGCGACGGATATGGCGTTCATCGGGCCTTGGATGCACTGTCAGACCCCGCGCGCCAGCCAAAAGCGCTATCCTGCCGATATCGGTCACACTTGGCCACGGCAAATCCCGACGATTCCGTAACTGTGCGACGGCATTGAGGTTGACTGAAAGTACCGTATTCATGAATGACCCATAGCTGAGCTTGCAATTATTGACAAATGAAAGATTGTGATCGAAATCATAACAGCTTCACATGGGAATCAGCATGAAAAACAACAATCTGCGATTCAACAGCTTCGGCCATTTCGCCGATCCTTTCACCATAGGGCTGAATCTTCTTGGCGGAGAAAACCCAATACAGCCAGACGACAAGGCCGCCGATTACCTTGCCTTAAAACAATTGCTGTTGGCAGCAGATGAAACTGATGTTTTCCGGATGGAGCCCGACACCGTTGCTGCACAGCGTGAGGTGCTCGAACTGGTGTTGAAATGCCTTGGCAAACCGCTCAAAACAAGCAGCAGCAAGATCACCTGCCCGACGCTTGACATTCAATATACCCACGAAGACTACGCAAACCGCCCCCTGCTTCTCGCCTCCCTGCTGGTGCAGGAAGACCTCGTATTGATGCGCCGCGTGGAGGATAGCTGGACCTTTGTTGCCGCGTCTGTTTGTTTCCCGTCATCCTGGAGCCTGACAGAAAAATTCGGCAAGCCACTTGCGAAAATTCACCAGCCTGTTCCCGGCGCAAATAGAAATTTCGACCAGATGATCCAGCGTATTTTCGACAACCTTAAACCGGAACTGCCTGTATGGCGCGAAAACTGGTCATTTTATGGGGACAACAATCTGCGTCATTCGACACACGAAGACGAGCGAATTCCCGGCGGAAAAACTGAAAAAACTGCGCACAACACATGGCTGCGAAGAGAATTTCAAACTTTAACCCGGTTGCCAGTGAGCATGGATATCCTTTTCACCATCAAAATCCTGATTGAGCCCCTGGTAATTATCGAGAAGCAGGATAATCCGGGTAAAATTGCTGCAACACTGCTGAAGCAGATCGACGCCATGACAGCGGAACAGCGGCGCTATAAAGGCTTCGGCGGCGACTGGCGGGATGTGGAGAAATATCTGCGTTCGATGGCCGGGAACATTCAGCACTGTTAGAATATTGCTGCTGCGGATTTCTCCGTTCAGGTTTGCGAACCCTCAAGCACCTTTGGCAGTTCCTGCCATGATTTCCCGGCCGCCATAATGCAGGTGGTACCATTCGTCATGGTCATCATCACGGTCCAGGTGCCGGACTTCGAGGCGTAAATTTCCATCGCCATCTTGGCCGAGGTCAGCCCCAGGGCGCGCGGCGTTTCCTTGTATTTTTCGCTCAGCACTTTGATCAGTGAGGCACGTTTGCCGCACATACGGGCCTGGGCGTTGATTGAGGATGTGGTGATAACCAGGGCTGCAGCTGCCAGTGCTGCAGGGATGATTCTAATTTGAGACATAACTTGCATAGTTGCTCCGTTCCCAGCCATCGGCCAGACAAAACGAGCAATTCAATACAAGTTGTTCCCGTTCCGGCAGGTCACTGACTGAACAAAATTGTTCCGCCCATTGCGTAACTCCATTATCCCTGTAACCTCCACAGTGTGCCGGTATGCTTAATAAATTGATAACAGGTCGGATCAACTGTTACGCAGTGGCTCGATCTCGATTTCCACCCGCCGGTTGGCTGCTTTACCATTGACAGTGGCATTGCTTGCAACGGGTTCGCTCTCACCAAATCCGGCGATAAAATAACGCCGTGAATCCGTTCCCTGATCAATCAGGTTGCGGGCAACTGAAATTGCCCGTCGTTCCGAAAGATCCTGATTGTAGGTTTCAGAACCATCGCTGTCGGTGTGGCCAAACACATTGACGATGGTGCGATTGAATTCCTTCAAAACAAGGCTGACAGAACGCAACACATTGATAAATTCAGGACGAACATTGCTTTGGTCGGTGCCAAAAGTGATATTGCTTGGCATGTTGAGCTTGATCGTATCACCGACCCGCGTCACGCTAACCCCGCTACCGCGCAGCTGTTCGCGCAGTTTTGCTTCCTGGTTATCCATATAAACACCTATGCCACCCCCAGCAAGCGCCCCGATACCGGCACCAATTAATATGGCATTGCGTTTGTTTGCCCGTGTTGAATTGCCGATAATCAACCCGCCAAGAGCGCCAATTGCAGCGCCGGTCCCGGCTCCGATTACTGTTTTCGATACTTTCTGTTCACCCGTAAAGGGGTCTGTGGTGCAGGCTGCCAGCACCAGGGACAACGTGGCGACAAGGGCAAGATTTTTCATAGCGATTCTCTTTGCGACGATTATTATCGGTTTTAGAGACCGTTATGGCTTAATTCATGTTAAAACTATGGCATTGATGGTGAAATACCTATTGTTTCAACAAACAAAATTCAAACAACAACAATTGTGAGATCGCAATTATGACCGCACTGGACCGCTTTGGTGTTCAACCAAAAGCCTCGCATTATATTGATGGCAGCTATGTTGAGGACAATTCCGGGGCATTATTTGAAAGTCGGTATGCGGCGACCAATGAAGTGATTGCCAACATTTATGCTGCTACACCGACTGTCATTGAACAAGCCACAAATGCTGCCAGCAATGCCCAGAAAGCCTGGGCTGCGCGGCCCGGCATCGAGCGGGCACGTATCCTGTTAAAGGCCGGCGAATTGTTGCGCCAGCGAAATGATGAGATTGCCCGATTGGAAACCCTTGATACGGGCAAGGCCATTCAGGAAACCATTTGTGTTGATGCGGTTTCAGCGGCTGATAATTTCGAATATTTTGGCCACATTGCAGCAACGCTGACCGGTGAAAATATTCCACTTGGAATAAGTTTTGCCTATACCCGGCGCGAAGCTGTTGGAGTTTGCCTCGGCATTGGTGCCTGGAATTATCCGATCCAGGTTGCCTCCTGGAAAGCAGCCCCTGCCCTTGCATGCGGCAATGCGATGATCTTCAAGCCGTCCGAGATCACACCGCTTTCTGCACTGATGCTGGCCGACACCGAGGCGGGACTGCCTGATGGTCTGTTCAATGTGGTACAGGGCATGGGCGAGGTTGGAGCAGCACTCACAAACCACCCGAGGATTGACAAGGTGTCACTCACCGGATCAGCCCCCACCGGGTCGAAAGTGATGGCCAGCGCTGCTGATAGCCTGAAACTTGTGACCCTCGAACTCGGTGGAAAATCGCCATTGATCATCTTTGACGATGCAGATATCGAAAATGCGGTATCGGGTGCGCTGCTTGCCAACTTCTATTCCACCGGCCAGGTCTGCTCCAACGGAACAAGGGTCTTTGTACAATCGCATATCCGCGAGGCTTTTATAGAGAGACTGCTTGCCCGCACCAAGGCTATAAAAATCGGCGACCCTTTGGACGAGGAAACTCAATTGGGGCC
>QIIJ01000494.1 GCA_003232595.1 Aurantimonadaceae bacterium
ATAACGGTGCTGTGCCTGTTGCGACTTATGTTGTTGAGGACGGTAATGGCTTAAGTGACAGTGCAACACTTACGATTGGGATTGCAGCTGTCAATGATGCGCCAACTACTATTAGCGAGCCAATCATTATAGTAAATGATGGTGAGACAATACAGATTAATGTAACAGGACAATTCAGCGATATCGACAGTAGTGCGCTAAGTTTTGATGTGTTGTCGCTTCCTTCTTGGCTTGAGTTTAATGCTAGCTCAGGTCTGCTTACAGGTACAATTCCATCGGATGCATCACAAAATATTGCAACTGAAATAACGATATTTGCAAGGGACGCTGACGGTAAAACCGCAGAGTCTACCATTGTTATAGAAGCGAAAAATATTGCGCCCGTTGTCAAAGGTGAAATAGAAAATCAATTCGGTGCTGAATTAGAAAAAGTGCAATTAGAATTATCAGCTTATTTTGCCGATGGGGAACTTGATACTGATCGACTGAGCTATACATCAATAGGACTACCTGCAGGGCTTTCAATTGATAGTGAAACAGGTGTTGTGACTGGCACAATACTTAATAATTCCGCTAAAGCCGGAGGATATGAAGTCACGGTAATTGCAAATGACGGTCAGGGAGGGTTGGTCCAGCAGGAATTTATTTATAACGTGGTGGAGAAAACTGGTGATGAGGATAGTTATCGGCGAGAGGAAAATAGCGAAGGCTTGATACACGAAGGAAAAGACCCAAAAAATCTTGGATACAGTTTGGAACCAGAGAAACTGGGTGGATTGAGAACTATTGGATCACTTGATGGTGTTGAAGGTATTATTGTTGAAGCAGTGCAAAAAATTGATTCCCTGAATGGATTGATTAGCCCAGTCGAGGGTTCAAATATTGTGTTGGATCAAGTGGCTGCAATTGAGAAATTGCTACAGGATGATGGCTTGTCCAGTAATAGTAGTAAAAGCGGTTGGGACGTTGAAGGTCTTACCGGATTTTCCGTAAAATTCGACATTTCATTGGACTTTGATGGTGAAACTGCAGGAAATAATTCTTCAAAACTCACAATTGAAACGTATGTGCGTGATCGCATATTATACATTGATGTGAACAACACAATTGACCCGGTCTTAGAGGGGAAAGTAATTGGATATTCTGTGTTGTTGCCAAACGGTGATGCTGTGCCCGACTGGATAAGAATTGCGCGTGATGGATTTTTTATTGTTGAGCGTCCCGTTGGAGTTCGTGATATTGAACTAATGATTTCTGCTGAACTGGATAATGGTAAAATAATAAGCAGAAGCATATCAATTGACGCGCCAACTGGAGAGGTTCATCCGCTCTATTCTGACAATAATAAGGATACGAGGTTGCCGTTTTTCAGCCAGATAAGATCAATTATTCAAGACACAACCCGCTCGCCAGATCAACTATTACAAATTTTATCCGGCAGGGATAAGTGACTACAGCCGTTCAAAGCCCGAAGTGAATTTTTGCGCATAAGGAATTACTCCCCTACTGCTTGCCAATTTGGGAAAATGTTCCGACAAACACTCCTAAGTGTTGCCAATACGATACGTTAACCATAATCTTGCACATTGAATGCGATTCGCGATTCGATTCGTTTGGCTGTTAACTCATAAAGCGTGGAATTTAAGGGTGTTTGTGCGAAATCTTGCACTTATTGGAATTCTGGCGCTCGTGGTGTCCTCATGCGCTGTGAAGCCAGAACGATTGGACTCGGCTTCAGCCTATAGATTCGCTGAAAGAAACCTTGCTGAGGTTACAGCAAATCAAGAATCTGTTGTAGGTAATATATCGCTCTACGATGCGATGGCGCGAGCCATAAAGTACAACCTTGACTTTCAAGTCGAGATTTACAATGAGTTTCTTAAAAGTGATGAGCTTGCTGTCGCCCGACTCGAGGTACTACCAAGTTTAGTGGCGAATTCCAGTTACAATGGCCGCAGCAATGAAGCTGGTGGGACGACCGCTGTTTTACGGTCTGACAAGAGCCGGTTTAATGGTGATATTACACTTTCCTGGAATATTCTGGATTTCGGCCTTTCTTATATTCGAGCAAAGCAGGCAGCGGACACCATTCTAATCGCCGAAGAACGGCGTAGGAAGATTATTAACAGGGTCATTGGTGATGTTCGGACAGCATATTGGCGGGCGGTAAGTGCTAACCGATTGATATCAGGATTGCAGAGGCTCACAAAGCGAGTAAGATATGCAATCAGTAATTCTGAGGCATTGCAACAAGAAGGGGTGAGTTCTCCATTGACTGCGCTGACATATCAACGAGAACTTGTTGAAATTCAGCAACAAATACAAGCGCTTCAGTTGGAGCTGTCGGTTGCCAAAACACAACTCGCTGCTTTGATGAACATATCACCCGGCCGAAAATTTAAGCTTTCACCTGGAAAAATTCGTACCGGATTGGGAAGATTGCGTATTACGACCGATGAAATGATCAATTCGGCAATGGAAAACCGCCCGGAGATTCGTGATCTGCAATACAAATTGAGAATCAATGACAGCGAAACAAAGTCAGCATTGCTTGAGCTTCTTCCATCCGCGAATATATTCGCCGGAGCTAACATTGATACAGATTCCTTCCTGCTAAATAGCAACTGGGTTGGTTGGGGTGCAAAAGCGTCATGGAATTTAATGAGGGTATTTCAATACCCTGCGAAAAAACGGTTGATACAATCGAAGGAAAACCTGTTAAAAAAACGTGCGCTGGCTGTGACTATGGCGATAATGACCCAGGTTTATGTAAGCAAGGCGCGATATCGGCACGTGCAGAAAATTTACTTTACTGCAGATAAGCATTTGCGAATTCAAAGAGAAATATTGCGCCAAATTCGAGAATCTGCTGCTGCTGACCAGGCAAGCGAACAGACTCTAATTCGCGAAGAGATGAATACCCTGGCGAGCCGTGCCAAGCGCGATATCGCCTATGCGGATTTGCAAAATGCCTATGCGAATATTTATACCGCAATGGGGTTGGACCCATATAAATCTGATATCTTGCTCAAGAAAAATGTAAACGCAATTTCGGCATCTTTACGGTCATTGTGGATTGAGCGAGGGGCTCAATCAGGTGCCCTGCGCTTGCGGAAGCGTATTTCAAAACCCAATCAATCTGGTGCGTCCAGCAATTCTGGCAGTTTGGTTGCGACCGAAATCAGGAGACTTCCCAATGCTGAAATCGCTGTTGTGCAATCTGTAGAGGATTCGAACAAAGTTGGTGCAAATGAAGATAAAGAGCTGCAAAAGTCAGGTTTCTTTTCCCGCCTTGCAGAGCGGCGAAAACGAAGGCGTGCAATAAAACAGCCAAAGCAGGAAACTCTGCCGCTTAGGGCGAATAAAAGTATAGTGACAGCTTCTGAGCCAACAAATGATAATGCTAGGACGCGTTCTTCAAAGAAGCCCAACACTGCACGGAAACCGGGTATTTTCTCTCGCCTGGCTTCCAGGCGCAAACAACGGATTTCCGATAAGAGCATCACCAAATCCGAAACAGTGGAAAAACCCGACGAAATTGCCATCCCAACCCCTGCTGTCCGCGGAGCAATGTTGGTTGAAAAAAATAAGAAGCCTGGGTTCTTCAGCCGTTTGGCCGCTCGGTCAAAGAGCAGAAAACTGGCTGAGGCCCGCCTGAATTAGCACCTGCAGCATTTCATTAACCAGTTTTAAATTTACCAAAGATATATTCCAGTCAATGGACACATACGGGTATGGCAAGTTGACACTTGTTTGTTCTTTTCGGCTCAGGGCAAGTGTTGCGATTGTTCTTTGATCGATCAAACAAGTTTCTGCAGCGCATTTGCATTGCAAGTAGATGTTGGCTCGAGGTTTTAAGATGATCGATCAGAAATTTCCGTTTGCAAACAATGATACAACCCGATCGAATGGTAAGTCACTAATACTCATTCTGGTGCTACTCGGTACGGCTGCTGTTTATGTTTCAAATGCTAGGTCTCAGGCTTTGGTTGAGCGGATTTCGGTATTGGAAAATGAGGAAAATCTAACGGCTCGTGGCATTATTGTTCCTAATGCTGAGGTTACGTTCAGCACTTCGCTTGTTGCCCCAATCAATGATTTGCCGTTAAAGGCAGGAGCTTCGTTTCAAAAGGGCGACAGGCTGATTGGCTTTGACTGTGGCCGAGCCAGAGCCGAACTTCGTGGAGCAAATGCCGCAAATGGAAAACAAAAACAGATTTTTGAAAACCGGCAAAAATTAATGCAACGCAATGCTGCAAGCGCCTTTGAGGTTGAGGAGGCAAAAGCGGACTTTCAAGTGACTCAGGCACAAGTTGAAGCAATAGAAGAAGCTGTCAAATATTGCGAGATTAAAGCACCTTTCAGCGGGAGGGTTCTTGAACTTCATTCTGACAAATATGAATTGCCCGGTTTAAGTGTTCCTTTGCTCACTGTTATCGATGATAGTGCGTTGGAAATTGATTTGATTATACCCTCAAAGTGGCTTCAGTGGATAAGCGTTGGCGGGAAATTCGAGTTTTTCGTCGAAGAAACCGGAGAGAGTTATCAGGCTGAGACAGTGCGGCTGGGAGCGAAAGTTGATGCAGTCAGCCAAACGATTAAAATTACCGGAAAATTCCTAGACCGCCCGCCTAATGTTTTGTCCGGCATGAGCGGTTCGGCTCGTTTCAATCCTGCAGCGTTGTAGGGTATGATGTCTGCTGCAAATGGTATGAAGCCGGTTCGACGCATCGAACTCAAAGCCAAGCCAGACCAATCTGACAGTCCGCAGAAAACGCGAAACCGTTCGCATGATCGCTCGTCGTCCAGGCAAAATGAAGCTTCTGACACGGGTGGAAAAACTTCGGATAATTCCGGAAAGCAACACATTTTTACCGGTAAAACAATCCCAAACCCGCAAACAGTGCAAGCAACCGAGAATACGGCTGCCGCCCAACTCCTCAATATGGAGCGCGAAGCAAGACAATCGGGTTCGGAAGCTGAATTACGCTATCTGATAGTTAATTCCACTCGCGGAATAATTAGTTACCGCCAGGCTTTTCTTCTCCTCAAAAAAGGAAAGAAAAAATACGTTACAAAGGCTGTATCCAGCCTTTCTGCTGTTGATCGGAACTCGACCTTCATTCGATGGATCGAAGGGAATGTCGAAAATTCGGTAAGGAACAATGGAGATGAGAGCGTTGCACTGGTTACAATTGACCAGAAATCCGGGAACCAGGGAGCGGAATCGAAGGTATATCCGTTTGGACATTTTGTGCTGATTCCCATGAGGATGCGAGATGGCACCGTCTTTGCGCAGCTGGTACTTTCCAAGGAATCGGCGTGGACTGAAAATGATATATCTGCTGCGTGTCGACTGGTTGAAACTTATTCCCACGCATGGCAGGCGCTGACAGGCCCAGGCCAACTGAAAAAACGAATGCGCAGCAAAACGCTCACCGCAATATTGTTAGGTGTTGCGATTGTCGCCTTAGGGTTTTTACCGATACCGCTTACGGTCCTTGCACCGGCTGAAGTGACTGCTGCTGACCCGGTTGTCATTACCGCTCCCATGGATGCTGTTGTCGAGAAAGTTGAAGTCCGGCCCAATGCAATTGTGAATAAGGGGGATCTGCTTTTCCGGTTCAATGACACAGATTTGCGCAATCGGTTTGATGTTGCGGGCCAAAGTGTTCAGGTTGCAGAAGCCCGATATATCCAGGCCCAGCGCAACTCTTTTACAGATCCAGCTGCAAAGCGTGATCTCGCGATTGCGTTGTCTGAGCTAAAACTCAAGGCGGCGGAATATGACTATGCCAAGGATTTGCTTGCCCTTACCGAAGTTCGTGCACCGAAGGACGGATTGATAATTTTTGCAGACAAGGATGAATTTACCGGTAAGCCGGTTTCAACCGGCGAACGTATTATGCGGCTGGCCGACCCGGCTAAGGTCGAATTGACCATCGATCTTTCGGTTGACGATTCAATTGTGCTGCAAGACAAATCCCGGGTGCGTTTGTTCATGGATTCTGCTCCTCTGAACCCAGTGGAAGCAAATGTAATTTCAGCCAGTTATCATGCAAGACCGGATAAAGACGGGGTATTGAGTTACCGTGTTGTTGCCAGGTTTGAGAATGAGGGCGAAGTTGCAATTCCCAGAATTGGACTGCGTGGGACGGCTCAAATTCACGGCGAACAGGTGCCGCTGGCATACTATGTTTTCCGGAAACCTCTTTCAGTGGTGCGGCAATGGATCGGATTTTAGGGGAACAGTCGGCAGGGGACCAATTGCCGCCATTGCGCGATGATCTGGAGATTGTCAAAGGTTCTCCTATGGCTAATGGTGCGCCTTCGTGGGTGATATATGATCCGGTCAGCGAACGATATTTTGAGATTGGTCGAGAGGTTCTTGACCAGCTTTCCATGTGGAGCGTGGGTACTATAAACCGGCTGAGCGGGCTGTTGTTCAGCGAGTTGGGCCGCGAGGTCAGTGAAGATGATATCAAGTCTACAATCCACTTTCTGGTTTCAAATTCTCTGGTTCGAGATATTCCTGGCAACGACTACCGTGCTATTGTGGAAAAACAGGAGGAGATGAAGAAGTCGATCCTGTCCATGGTTACCCACGGTTATCTTTTTTTCCGAATTCCCTTGTTTCGGCCGGATAGATTTTTGACGTTTACCTGGCCGTATGTACGATTTTTATTTACGAAAACATCTGTCGTATTTTTTGTTTTACTTGCAATTATCGGGTTTTATCTCACCTCGCGCCAATGGGACCAGTTTACCGGCACCTTCCAGTACATGCTCAGTATTGAGGGTTTTTTGATGTATGGATTGAGCCTGATATTTGTGAAATCCCTTCATGAACTGGGTCATGCCTTCATGGCGACGAAGTACGGCTTACGAGTACCGACAATCGGTATTGCGTTCATGGTGTTGATGCCGATTCTTTACACCGATACCAGTGCTGCGTGGCGGCTGCCTTCGCGCAGAAAGCGATTGATGATCGATGCTGCCGGTATATTCACCGAGTTGGCAATCGCAACGCTGGCTACCATCATTTGGGTATTTTTACCTGATGGCGGGCTGCGGCTTGCGGTTTTCACAATTGCGACTACTGGATGGGTTAGCAGTCTGGCGGTCAATACCAACCCGTTCATGCGGTTTGATGGCTATTATATCCTTTCTGATTTCCTGGGTTTTCAAAACCTGCAGGAACGCGGGTTCGAGATGGCCCGCTGGCGTTTGCGGGAATTGCTATTTGCCCCGAAACTGCCTCCACCGGAAATATTAAGTGTTCCGATGCGCAGAACTGTCATTGTTCATGCCTGGGCTACATGGATATACCGGTTTTTCCTTTTCCTCGGGATCGCGCTTCTGGTTTATACATTTTTTATCAAAGTTGTTGGTATCCTCCTGTTTGTCGTTGAAATTATCTGGTTTATCCTTTTGCCGGTGTTTCGGGAACTGAAGAGGTGGTGGAAAATGCGGTCCAAATTGATGAAAACCAGACGCGCTGTGGTATCACTTGGCGTTCTCGGGCTGGTGGTGACTGCAGTATTGGTGCCATGGTCAACCCGCATTTCAATTCCCTCCGTCCTGATTGCAGAAGATGAATTCAGGATTTATCCGCCCTATCCGGCAAAACTTGCAAAACTCTACGTTACTGAAGGCAAGACCGTTATGGCGGGTGATGTGCTTTTTCAGCTTGAGGCCCCGGTTCTGGACACCAAATTTTTCAGCGCCCGCGAACGGGCTGCGCTGATTAAGGCGAGAATAGACCGGATTGGTTCGGATGATCGAGACAGGACCGAGCGCATAGTTTTGATCAACAAACTTGCATCCATCAATGAAGAACTTCAGGGCCTCAAGCGCCTGTTGGATGAATTGAGTATCCGGGCTCAATTTGATGGAACAATTGTTGATCTTGACCCGGAAATACAGACCGGAATGTGGATCAGCAACAAACAACCACTGGCCCTGCTGCACGGAAAGACCGGAGTCAGCATTAAAGGGTATGTGGCAGAGGCCAATCTCTTTCGGTTTCGCGAAGGTGCTCAGGCCGCATTTTTTCCTGAAGACCCGGCCCTGGCCCGCATCTCCCTGAAAGTAGACCGAATTTCCTATGCCGGGGCGGTTAAACTGGACGAACCTTATCTGGCGTTGCAATTTGGCGGTTCGATTGCAACGATCGATAATAATCTCCAGGAACTGATTCCCAAAGATGCATATTATGCGGTGCGATTGTTTCCTTCCAATGTAACACCAGATTGGCAGCCGCAAAATGCGGTTCGTGGCAATACAATCATTCAAGGAACTCCAGAGAGTCTGTTTAACCGGGCAAAGCGCAGTGTTTTGCGTGTGCTTGTGCGGGAAGTCGGAATTTGATTTTCCCGACCTCCTGCCGAATAAAACACTATTTTGTCGAATTTTGACAATTACTCCCGGGCAATCTTCTATTTCATGAAAAACCGTCCTATATGAATAGGCAAGTGTATTATTATTATGTGAATTCCAGGAGAATAAATTATGGCGGGCCTTCAAAAATTTGATGCTGAAATTGAAAAAACCAAACAGGTGGTCGAGGATATGCGAACGCGCCTCGATCAAAGTGGCATTGTTTTGGAAAAGTTTGCTGAATCTGATACGATTGGCGAGACGGATTTTGATATTGAAAATGCCAGGATCAACGATGTGTTGCGGCAGCAGAAAGTCATGGAAGGCAATATTGCTGACCTGATTATCGGGCTGGAGGATGCCACAAACGTTTTTGGCTCTGAATTCGAAAGCATGAAGAGCTATTCGACCTGGGAAAGCATTGTCAGTGTATTTTCGAAATCTTCCGCCCAGCGCATGCGCACAGACCGGGTTCGCAATATGTCGCTTGCCGGCAACCTGCAGGAATTG
>QIIJ01000205.1 GCA_003232595.1 Aurantimonadaceae bacterium
AGCAGGCACATCATCTGGCCTGGCTCAATTGTGAACGAGACGTTGTTCAATACCGGCATTGAACCAAAGCTGTGACAGATATCCTTAAGCACCAGCCGCGATGCGATAGACAGAACGCCAGCTGTATTCCGCCTTCCCCACTCCGGGCTGGTATCTGATAGTCGCGATGGCGTGTAGCTGCTGTCCATCCATCCTATTTAGCGAGAACTTGAATAATTGCCAGCAGGAATATTGTTGCATGGCTGCAAGGCGTTAGCCACCAGTGGGTGGCAGCAGGCCAAGATCCTCAATATCTTCAAGCGTAAACGGGTCTTCTTCTTCCGTCAGGTCTTCACAATCATCAGGCATTGGCACCGTGAAATTTGCAGGTAGTTGTGATTGCAGCAATCCAGCCCCCTTCAACTCGTCCAGTCCTGGCAAATCCCTTAGTTCCGCAAGCCCGAAATGATCGAGAAATTGATCGGTTGAGCCATAGGTGACAGGGCGGCCCGGTGCGCGCCGTCTTCCCCTCATGCGTATCCAGCCGGTTTCAAGCAGGACATCAAGTGTGCCCTTTGAAGTCACCACTCCGCGGATTTCTTCAATTTCAGCGCGGGTTACCGGTTGATGATAGGCGATGATTGCAAGCACTTCCAATGCTGCGCGCGAAAGTTTTCGTTGCTGTATCGCTTCCTTCTGCAACAGAAATGCAAGATCGCCCGCAGTTCGAAACGCCCAGTTATTGCCGGAGCGAACCAGATTGACACCGCGACCTGAATAGAATTTCTCAAGCTCGCCCAAAACCGCATCAAGATCCACATCATCAGGCAAACGCTCGCCCAAAGCTTTTTCTGATACTGGTTCACTGGACGCAAAAACCATCGCTTCGACCATCCTTACGTGTTTTACCAGCGTTAAATGATCATTGCTGTCATCATCAGAAACAAGATGAGGAAACGGCACAACCTCTGCATTGTTGGTATCAACCATAATTATTGTACTCCAACGGTGGTTTGCGGCACAGCGCGAGGGACAGTACTGCGCACATAAAGCGGGGCGAATATGGCGCTTTGCTGAACTTCGAGTTTGCCTTCGCGCACCAGTTCCAGACTGGCGGCAAAACTGCTGGCCAATACGCTGGTCCGCATTTCAGGTTCAACAAGATATTCCACCAGAAACGAATTTAGCGGTGCCCAGTCAGAAATATTGCCGATCAGCCGCGTCAAAATAATACGTGCATCCTGCAATGACCAGACGGAACGCCTGGCAATATGGACAAAACTCACTGATTGACGCTGACGTTCCGCCGCATAGGCAGTCAAAAGATCATAAAGTGTTGCAGAAAATTCGCTGCGCTTCTGGACAATAATCGGTTCCGGCATACCGCGGGCAAACACATCGCGGGTCAGGCGATCACGGTTGACCAGTTGACTGGCCGCCTCGCGCATGGCCTCAAGCCGTTTCAACCGAAATGCCAGTTGGGCTGCAAGTTCTTCTCCAGTTGGTTCATCATCACCTTCCGGTTCCGGCAACAGTAATTTGGACTTGAGAAATGCGAGCCATGCCGCCATCACCAGATAGTCTGCCGCCAATTCCAGCCGTAAGCGGCGAACTTCTTCGATAAACCCCAGATATTGCTCGGCCAGATGCAGAATTGATATTTTCGCCAGATCAACCTTCTGCGTGCGTGCCAACGACAGGAGCAGGTCCAGCGGGCCTTCAAATCCATCCACATCAATGGTGAATTCAGGGTCTGCAATCGCCCTGTCTACCGGTGCAGTCGCGCTCCACAGATCATCCTGAATGTCCGCGACCGGTTGGCCAGAGCCTGTCATTTTTTCGTCTTTATCTGCCATTGTACCGTGTCAAACCGTCGCCAGAAGCGCTTCAAATTCTTCGCGAAGCGTCTTTTCATCGCTTGCATCAGATATTCCCGCACCTGTCATTGCCTGTTTTGCCCGTTCAAGTGTTTTGCCTGTCAATTCAGGTGAATTAGCGGCAACCAGTTGCATTTCCTGCATTTTCCCATTGCAATGAAGCACAATTTCACAGCCTGCTGCAAAGATTGCCTTCGATCTGTCTCCGCAATCCCCAGATAGTGCCTGCATTGAGATATCGTCACTCATCAAAAGCCCGTCGAAGCCAATTTCCCTGCGGATGATTTCAGAAATCAACGTGCTGGATGTGGTCGCTGGTGATTCGGGATCGATTGCAGAATAGATGATATGGGCAGTCATGGCCATATGGACATCGGCCAGCGCCTTAAACGGCACAAAATCATTGACCTCCAATTCCGAGTATGAAGCATCGACCACCGGTAATTCCAGATGGCTGTCAGTCCTTGAGCGCCCCTGCCCCGGCATATGCTTGATTACCGGCATCACCCCTCCGGCAATCAATCCGTCGCAAGCGGCCCGGCCAAGTTGTGCAACCATATGAGGGTCATTGCCGAAAGAGCGGTCTCCGATCGCATCATGAGCCCCTGGCGTGATAACATCCAGCACCGGCAGGCAATCAACCGTCACGCCGAGTTTCAGCAGATCAAAAGCGTGCAATCGTGACAACAGCCATGATGCGCGAATTCCGGCCTCCTCGCCGGACTGATAAATCGTGCCAATTTTTTTGGCAGCGGGGTATTTTGCCCAATGTGGCGGTTTGAGCCGCTGAACCCGCCCGCCTTCCTGGTCAATCAGTATCGGTGCAGCATCATCACCCACCGCATCACGAAATGATGCGCACAGGTCGTGAACCTGAGAGGGATTATCAATATTTCGGGCAAACAGGATAAACCCCCACGGACATTCGTCGCGAAAAAAGATAATTTCATCCGCAGACAATACGTGTCCAAGGCATCCGGCAGTAAAAGACTTTGCACCCATGATTCGGGAAGTATAGCGTTTTTTAAATGGATATTCCGCATTGATTTCCGGCGAAATACACAAGGCCGGATTTCCAAATTCAAACTGTGTTCATATCTTAAATGGTCACGCCACTTTCCTTTTCAGTTCTTTTGCAGCCCCTGGAAGTTGCAATCTGCTATTCAAGGTAAGCTTCATCAGGTGCTCAATGTCTTCTTTGCTGACCCACGCAATCCAACCCTCAATTTCGGTGCCATCTTCAACAAGCGGTGAATGGATGCTTCCTGGCTCCGTATGCAAAAAATTTGCCCTTGCTGCCAGACCCTTGCAGATTGTTTCTGTCCTGATGACAGCAAATATATAATCGGGCGACCACTTCAGCAGACTCATCGCCATGGTGAGGCGAAACAGCGGAGTTGTCAGGTTTTTGCCCCGAATTCCTTTGTCTCCGCCCTTCATCCAAAATTCACCGGCGTAGCAAACTGTGCCATTTATTGATTTTGCGCCGGGGCCTGGATTGTATCGCAACTGATCATGATCGAACACATCTGAAATGTAGTCACCAATTTTGTAGTCCAGGTGACATGCAAGTGATTGACCATCCAAATCAATAGTCCGGATTGCCTGGGTGTGAATTATTTCACCTCCAGGGCTTCGGCCAATAATCCAGAATGCGCGATCCCGACGGGAGTTTATGGCCTCTGGTGTAAACCTTGGCCCAATGGGTCCCCGTTCAGGCTGATCTTTCAAAGCATTTTCGTAGGCCACAAAATCTGATCCCGATTCAATGATAACTCCCATTGAATGCAGGTACTCCGTCAAAGTGAAAACAACCGGTGATGAGACCGTCAGGTTCTGAATTGTCATGATATTCCCCTTGCCTGGCATCAATACAAGGAGTGTAAACGACTTTTGGACTCAATTTAAAGGTTACCTAGGGGTATTTATCCAATTTATTCGGGAATAATGTTTGTTAATTCGCGATATTCTTCCATGATACTGGCTGACATTGGAATGGAATGCTCCAAATTCCTGTTCTCAATATCGATATCATTGGTCAGATCAGTCAAAACAATAAGCGCTTGTTCACCATCCGGGAACGATCCTCCAAACAACAGCCGCTGATATGTAGCAGAATAAAGAGTGCCTTCACTTTCCCTCGGGCTGATCCTTTGAAGGTGATCAAGACGTACCCCACCGCCGTCAAAAACCTTTTGATATGTATCCGATATAGACTTGGCAAAATCAGCTCCAAATATCCTGTCTTTGACGAGATGCCCGACACTGCTTTTTGCTCTTCGCCAGCCAAACCAGAACGTATATACTGACTTTTCGCCGATTTCCACGCATTGCCATCCATTTCCGATTGGACGGTATACCAGAATAAACGGCCGTATTTCTTTGAATGCGCTGTTTTCAATTTCTCCGCGGGCAGAAGCCCAACACGCAAACCCCTGCTTCAGCAGATTTGTGCCGTCAGACCACAAACGACTCAAGTGGTGTTGCTGATGGTGAAACAGCTGACCATCATCATTTTCCCGTTTCACCAGTTCCAATCCGTTGATATGATGGTTTTGGCCTTTGAGCCAGGCTTCGCCGCGCGCCAGAATAATTTCAGCTTCTTTCAGTGACTGTTTTCCAGCCTCAGTCAAACAATATTGCCGGTCAATGAGTTCAAACAACCGGGCGCCACGGGAATTTTCGAGAATATCTATGTGCCGACGGACAGTCTGTCTTGTACTGTTAAGCTGTCTGACGGCACGGGACAGATTGAGCGTTTCTGCCAGGGTCACAAAAGAACGCAACATTTCAAACAGAATATTCTTACTCGGCACATGAAGCATAGGCACAGGGCTCCCTTTGTATTACAAGAAATTGCGGACACTACCGGAAACCATGCGACGCACTCGGCTCCGACTGATCTGATCCGGGTTATGGTAACATGGTTAATCTATTTGCCAACAAGTTCTATAGATAATACAGCATAAAATTTACCCGGGACAGGTTTTGTGTGCGTTGCCACGGCGCATTTACGACAGCCTGGCCAGTAAACTGATGCTAGAATCCATTTGTAACAATAATAACACCTGGAGATCAAATGACTGGCACCACCAGTGGTCCGGCAAACGGAACTCGACTTTTTGGCCGCCACAGGCGAAAAATTGCTCCGTTAAATATCCCTGAACATCCCGGTAAAAACGCCAGCCATGCAGAACTTGATGCATGGGCCCGGGCTAAAGCCGCAAACTTCAACCAGCACGTCATCGGCTACGGTGCGCTGGCTGAAAATGAATGGAAGTCGGCCGGAATTGCAAAACCTGACCTTGCCGCCATGCGCCGATACAGGATTAATCGCATCCGCGAGCAACTGCGCAAACACGACCTTGCCGGCATATATCTTTATGACCCGCTGAATGTCCGTTATGCCACTGATACCACCAATATGCAGATCTGGACCATGCACAACCCGGTCCGTGCCTGTTTTGTGCCGACTGAAGGGCCGGTAGTCCTCTATGACTTCCACAATTGTGAACATATTTCTGTTCATTCAGAAGTCGTTGACGAAGTACATCCTGGAATTGGCTGGTTCTATTTTGAAGCTGGTGACCGGGTGGAAGAGCTTGCAGAAAAGTGGGCAAAAGTGACGGCCAGTCTGGTCCATCAATACGGCGGCGGCAACAAAAGGTTGGCATTTGACCAGATTGATCCTCACGGAATCCCCCATTTAAGCCGGCAAGGCATTGATGTCATCTACGGCGAAGAAGTGATGGAGGAAGCGCGCAAGATCAAATCACCCGATGAAATCCTGTGCATGCGCCGGGCGATCATCTCCTGTGAAGCCGCCATGCACCAGATGGAAAAAGCGCTCAGACCCGGCATGAGCGAAAACGACCTGTGGGCAATATTGCATGCAGAAAATATCCGCCGTGGCGGCGAGTGGATTGAGACCCGCCTGCTCTCCTCGGGCCCGCGCACCAATCCGTGGTTTCAGGAAAGTTCCGCGCGCATCATTGAAGATGGCGATCTGGTTTCCTTCGATACCGACCTTATCGGTGCCTATGGTTTTTGCTGTGACATATCCCGCACCTGGCTTGCAGGTGACGGCATGCCAACCAACGAACAGCGCTCCCTCTATCAACTGGCAATTGAACAAATCAACTTTAACCGTGAAATGCTGGGCCCGGGAGTTGGTTTCAAGGAGCTTTCACACAAGGGCAAAAGCCTGCCGGATGAATATCTGGCCAACCGATATTCAGTGCTGTTTCACGGGGTCGGCCTGTGCGATGAATATCCCGCTATTCGTTATCCATCAGACTGGGAAAGCGTTGGCTATGAGGGGCAGTTGGAACCCGGCATGGTGGTCTGCGTTGAAAGCTATGTCGGACGCCATGGCGGTCACGAAGGCGTCAAGCTTGAAGATCAGATTTTGATCACAGAGGACGGACATGAACAGTTATCCGCCTATCCACTTGATGATCGCCTGCTGGGAAAGGCACAGGCTACAGGCCATTAACAGGACTGGAATATTGAGCTATTGCGGATATTTTTCTTCAAGGTCGCCGTAGGCTTTTGTCACAAGTTCTTCCAGCACAGATATATCAATATCTGACAATTTATTGATATAGAGGCAGGACTTCCCGGTTTTGTGCTTGCCCAGGCGGGCCAGATAGCTGCTGTAGTCTTGGTATCCCGGCATGAGATAAAGAACCAGGTTCTGTTTACGAGGAGAAAACCCGCTGCGAAACAGGTCGCCCTCCCGACCACTTTCGTAACGATAGTGATAGCGGCCAAAACCAACAATCGAAGTACCCCACATCATTGCGGGGTGACCTGTGACACGCCCCATAATTTTCTTGACTGCAAACGCATCCTCACGGCGGGTTTTGTTTTCAACGCCATTGATGAACGCATCGACATCGCCGCAATTTTCCACGGTCTTGGGTTTTGGCCCGGCCATCTACTTTACCGCATTTAGCTCAAACCTGGAAAAACCGACTGCAAGATTCAGCCCTTCACTGCCTTCAATGCTGAAGGGCTGCAAAATAATTCCATCTTCGGACCCGCCGATAAGCGCATTTGCACCCAGTCCGACCCCGATGGAAGCTGTTGCCGATACTCCGCGATAGTCTCCGGCCAGACTGCCTGGCGCTGCAGCATCCTTGCTTGCACCCAAAACCACCCATTTGATGACAGAACGTGCAGTCACGCCTATGTCAATGCCTACTTTTTTGACCGAACCGGTATAAAGGTCATCCGCCTGTTTCCGGTTTGCATATTCAAATACACAGGTAAGGTCTTTTTTTGAGCCAAGAATCAGCCCAACACCGCCTTCAATCGCGCAGGTCAGCAATCCAAGTTCAACGTTTTGAGCCACGGCATTGTTTGGCAAAATCATCG
>QIIJ01000303.1 GCA_003232595.1 Aurantimonadaceae bacterium
GCAATAAATTCTGCAATATCAAGCTCCTCGGCCCGTCTTGTTCCTGCAATTCCTGCCCGTTCCAGCAAAGCCTCGCCTCCAATCGACTTTAAACTCTGGCGCAACATTTTGCGACGCTGGCCGAAGGCTGCCCTGGTAATTGTTTCAAGCGATTTCACTGTTGCGGGCAGCGGGTTGGGCTTTGGAACAAACGTCACTACCGAAGAAGTCACTTTTGGCTGCGGTGTGAAGTTTTGCGGATCCAGATTGAATGCGATATTTGTTTCGCACCGCCAGCCGGCAAGCACACCAAGTCGGCCATAGGCCTTGTCTCCGGGAACCGCAACAATTCGACTAGCCACCTCTTTTTGGAACATCAACGACATGGATTGCCAGAATGGCGGCCATGTTTCGCCGGTCAGCCAGCCGATTAAAAGTGGCGTTGCAATATTATAGGGCAGATTGGCGATGATGCGGGTCGGGCCGGAAGCAAATTCTGTGCAATTTATTTTAAGGGCATCTCCTTCGATGACATCAAGCCTGCCGGGATAATGTGCCGCAATTTCCGCCAGGGCCGAAAGACAGCGCCCATCACGTTCAATGGCAATGATGCGCTTTGCACCTCCAGCCAGAAGGGCACGAGTGAGCCCTCCGGGGCCGGGGCCGATCTCGATGACACTCACCTCTTCAAGCGGGCCGGTGGTTGCGGCAATCTTTTCAATCAGGTTGAAATCGAGCAGAAAGTTCTGACCCAGAGACTTTTTGGCATTCAGCCCATGCCTTGCAATAACATCGCGCAGGGGCGGCAGAGCATCAATCATGATGTTGACGATAGTTGATCGGCCATCTGCAGGGCGGCAATCATGCTGGAGGGGTCTGCCCGGCCTGAACCCGCAATATCAAACGCCGTTCCGTGGTCAGGGGATGTTCGAACGAATGGCAATCCAAGCGTCACATTTACTGTTCGATCAAAATCGAGCGCTTTGGCCGGGATGAGTGCCTGATCATGGTACATGCATATAGCAACATCAAATGTATTTCGTGCGCGCTGGTGAAACATCGTATCGGCTGGAAGCGGGCCTGTTGCATCAATTCCAGCCGCATTAAGGGCCGCAACCGCCGGTTTGATAATTGTTACATCCTCGCTGCCCATAGCACCATCCTCGCCCGCATGAGGGTTTAGCCCGGATATAGCCAAGCGCGGGTTCGCGATGCCAAACCGGGATATTAAATTATCAGCAGTGATGGTCGCAATTTCGATAATATCGCCGGTATTCAGTGACTTGGAAACATCAGCCAGTGGCATATGAATGGTCACGGGCACGGCACGCAAGCGCGGTCCGGCCAGCATCATAACCGGTTTAAATGGCCCTCCTGGCCATGTGCCCGAAAGCTCGGCCAGAAACTCTGTGTGTCCCGGATGGCTAAAACCTGCATCATACAACGATTTTTTATGGATGGGAGCGGTGACAATTGCCCTTGCTATGCCGGTTTGAACGTGCTCAACAGCGGTTTTGATCGATTCAATAATTGCCACTCCATCACTTGCAACCGGCAATCCCGGCTCACCATCAAGCGGTGCCTGCAAGGGGACAACAGGCAGGGAATGTGGAAAGATTTCTGATGCACCCGATGCATTCGCAGGGGTGATCGGAATATCCAGCCCTAAAGAACGCGCCCGACTTTGCAACAGGCGAACGCAGCCGATTACATAAAACGGAGCAATCTCATTGGTTTGTCCTGACCGGGTTGCCCGTGTCCATGAAGCAAGGATAACATCCGGCCCTATTCCGGCAGGTTCGCCGATGGTTACAGCGATAGGTGGTTTTTCAGCCATGGGGACTTAAACCAAAACTAGCGGCGAATTATTATCGCCCGGTCTTTCAGCTCCTGCAGGTATTTTTTTTCCGCTTCTGTCACGCCTTTTTTTGCCTGATCAATCTGAAAAGTGATCTGGGCAACACTGTCGTCAGAGATGGTTTTTGACTTGCAAACAGCAATGAACTCAACACCGCGCTGGGTATCACGGACCTTGGTGGTTTTCCCCTCACGCGTTGCCTCTATGAATTTTTTCCAGTCCGGTGGCAATTGGGGTTGCATAACCCTGCCAAGCGAACGCACGGTAACATCCCTCAAGCCCTTCGCAAACTGCAGGGTACTGGCACAATTTTCAAACCGGTTTCTGAATGCGTTTGCTTCGCGGCGGCGCTTCGACATCAACGAACGGCGCTTTGCGTTGGGCACAACAAAAATTACCTGCTGCAACGTGTATTCTGTTGTTGATGGTTTTTTGCCCTCCCTCAGGAGTTTCGTAAAATTGATCCGCGCAGAGGCCTGCTGATTGTCAGCGCGCAATTTTGCAGCCATCAGTCTTTGCCAGGTCATTTGCGCCCGAATGAATTTCTTGAATCCCCTGCTGGTGACACCGGAGCGATTGAGTATTTGGGTCAGCGCATTTACCGGCATCCTGTTGCTCTTGGCAAAACGTGCATAGGCAGCGTCAATTTCCTTTTGGCCGATAGAAATATTCACCCGTTTGGCGGCCTGCATCTTTATGGCGTCATCTACCAGTTCTTCAGTGGCAAGTTTTGTCCTGTTTCCCTTGACACGGCGAAGTTTGAAAAAGGCCGCACGACGGGCAATGTCATAGGTGGTGATAGGTTCACCATTGACGATGACCTTGATTACGCTGGCGGACAGGGTTGAAGGCATTGCAATTGTGACTGCTGCAATTGACAAGGCAGCAAGAGCCATAAAGGCGATTCTGCCAACAAATCCCGAAAGTTGTCTGGGTGTATTAATAATCAATGGTATATTCCTGTTGCCGGTCTCGATGGCGCGTCAAAGTTTCACTGCGCCAATTTGATACTTGTTCTATTAGTCATCAGTTTGGCAAAATAATGATCATGTCGCGTTTGATAGCTTTGAATATCAGGTTCTTTCCAAAATTTCCACCTTTGAAACCACAAGGAATATCAGAACAGGCTGGCTTCGCTGATATCCTGGCTGTGTTCGATTTCTCCAAGCGTTCTAAATCCGAGCCGCAGCAAAACCTTGCGGTTTGAAACATCGCTGGAGTAGCGGTTTTTGTTCTCCGAATATGACAGTGAGAACGAAAAACACTCGTCCCGGTAGGCAACACCAAAACTGTGGCTGACCAGTTCATTGTTCTGGATGTCATATGCTGCTTTGCCGAATGCCCGCCAATACTCTGCAAATTTTACCGATCCCGAAATAGTCGCCTGTTGCCGGTCCACCGCAAACCCGTAGTCCGGCTGAGCACCAATAAAGGTGTATCCCGCAGATGCCGAAAATCTTGAAGATGAGTATCTAAGGCTTGTCTCCAACCGCCTGACTGTGAAGTCTTTTTCATCGAAACGACCGCGTGCTTCGTAGAAAAAGTTGTTTCCCGTATTCAGGCCAATCATTGCGACATAGTCTGATCTTGTGGTTTCAAGACCGGACTCTTCACCCGCATTTACCGCATCATCCTGACGGGCATAGGGGTTGGCACCGGCCAGGTTGAATGATTGCCCAAACAGTGCACTGATGCTTAAGCCATTGTTGAACAGTCCAGAATAGCGCAGGCCGATATTGGCGCGTACCCCACCCTCAAGCCGGTCGTATCCTGAAAATTTGTTGCGCTCAAAAAGCGTGCTTGTATCAAATACCAGGCTCTGGGCATCCTCATTAGGCAGATTGGAGGCGGAACCGAGGCTCGGTCGGACAAATATCTGGGCAATCGGCTCAAAAATCTGACTGCCTGATGCGGAGGTTGCCAAAATCGGCCAACGATACTCCAGTCCGAAAGCCGGCATGGCGCGCAGCACATTGTCATCGACAATTGTTGGCGGACCGGCTGTTCCATCGGGGCGAATGAAAAATGCGCTGCCTTCGAAGGAAAATGACGGGGTAAAGCTCATGCCATTTGAAGTGGTCAGCGTGCGTTTCCACTCAATATCCACGCTGGCGCGGGTCGATGCGCCTTCGATGCCGTGAAAACGGGTATCAAGGCTTACAGGAACAACAGAATTCGGATCGCTCCTTGAGATGCTGGTGACATTTAAATTATAGGCAAGCTGGCCGCCAAATACCGGATTGGATTTGACATAGTCATAGTCGAGTATCGGATGAACCTGGGCCTGCTGATCCTGCTGTTGAAGAGCTGTTGGCGTGTTCTGGATCAGATACTGATAGGCACTCAAATCAAAATAGCTCCGATCGTTAAGCCCGCGCAGATAGACTTCGTTGGTGACAAACTCGTTGGAGTAGCCCGCTATCCTGTAGGATCGCGAAAACGTGCGATCACTTTGCCACATAACATCCCAGCCGAACGACCAGCGCGGATTGATGTTAAATTTGCCGGTTGAGGCAATCATGCCACGATATGTTTCCAGCGAATCAGGAGTGGTGGTAAATTCAGAACGCCTGTTCTGGCGAATACCGGCAGCCTTCAAGGTGTAATAACCGCTGTCAAGCTGCTGGCGCCACTCAATATCGGTCATAAATCCCTGTTTTGAATACCAGGTTTCCGCAATCGTTAAATCGGTACTCGGACTGGTAACCAGAAAATACGGAATACGAATGCTGTAACCCAACGCATTGCGATAACCATATTGAGGAACAAGAAAGCCACTTTGACGCTTGACCGACGGGTCGGCGTGCTTGAAATAGGGCAGATAGGCGATTGGCAGACCAAAAAGTTCGAATGTTGCATCGCGGTAGGTGACCGTTTTTTCGACACCATCCAAAACCACGGTTCTGGCCTTGATCTGCCACAGCGGCGGCTTTTCCGGGTTTTCCTTGCAGGCCTTGCAGGCGGTGTAAACGCCGTGATTAAACACAGTCTTCTGGCCGCTGAAACGCTCGGCACTCTCGGCTGCAAATCTGGTGTTTTCAGGTGTTTCGACGCGCAATGCGTTTAAAAAACCGTTGCCAAAATCATCTGTAACATCAATGGTATCAGCATATATCCTGTTGCCGTTTGGCTCCAGGATTTCGACATTACCACTGGCAGTTATGCGTTTGGTTTTCTGATCGTAAGTAACCCTTTGGGCGACAAGATTATAGCCATCATAGTCAATCTGCACCTTGCCGGTCGCGATAACTTTTTCGGCATCATTGTCATAAATCAGCTGATCAGCCTGTAACAGCATCTGGGCATCAGGATTGGCCGCCGGTCGACCAAACAATCCACCGTCTGCCGATTGGGCGTGGGCATCGCTGACTGTAACCGCAGAGCCGACAGAGAGCGCCATAAGCGACACACCAAGCGTCAGCGACCGTCCAATTCCGGCAAGGCCTGGACGCATCAGATACGCAAAACACAGACGCCACATTAGCCGTCCTCCTGATGCAAAAGTATTGTCACACTAATCAAAGCCACCACAGTTGCCGGAGACCAGGCCGCAAACCAGGGCGGCACAACTCCGTTTTTACCAAATCCAACGACCAGTTCTGTGACGACATAAAGCACGAAGCCAGCAAGGATTCCAGTCAAAATAACCTTACTGTTCTGCCCGAATCGGATAAATTTCAATGAGACAGTCGCGGCAATCAGCACCATCGCCACAAAAAACAACGGTCGCGCGAGTAGCAACTGAAATTGCATGCGGAAATTGTTGGCCAATCTGCCGGCATTATCAGCTTGCTCAATCCGCGCCGGCAATTGCCAAAATGAGACGTCATCTGCCCTTGTTGAAACCCTGTTGATCTGGTTAGCAGAAAGATTGGTATCAACCCGCAAAGATTTTACATTCTTTGGCCTGTTACCAGGCTTTGTTATGGTTACTTTACGAAATTGCCATTGTGCAGATTTGCCGTTTTTGCCTTCAATAAACCTGGTTGATGATGCATCAAGACGCTGATTTAGGTATCCTGTCTTGTCGTACTGATAGGCGGTTACGCCATTGAGCAGGCGCCCGTTTTTGCGCGACACAGCCGCATAAATGATCATGTCGCCCTCATTGCTGTTTTGTCTGATCCACAAATTTCGCGTTCGCTCAGATTCCACATTGCCCTTGCTGCCATAAACTTTTGCCTCAATATCTCTGCCAAAATCGGCAGTTTTAAGCGCAATTGGATTGTAAACCATCATCGAAAACAGCCCCAGAATTACAGCAGAAATTGCAGCAGGCCAGATAAACTGCCAGACCGAAACACCCGCCGCGCGGGCAACTACCAGTTCCATCTTCTGATTCAATATAATCAAAGTGCCAATGCTGCCGAACAGGATCGCAAAGGGGAGAATTTTTTCGGCAAACCCGGGTGCCCGTGCCAATGAAATCATCAGAAAATCTGAAAACGGAACATCAGGGTATCGCGACATGCGTCTGGCCTGATCGGTCATATCGACAGCGACGATCAAAAACAGAATCAGCAGAAATATCAACAGCATATTTTTCAAAAACAGCCTGGCAAAATACATCCCGAGAGTGCGGCCAATCATGTAACAGCCCCGCCCCTGTTGCGTCTGTATAAAATATAACGGTCGCGCACGGTACTGAACTTGTTTTCAAGCCACAACTGAACATCATCGAACCAATTCTGGACAAAAACCGGCAAGACCATCTGCTTGCCAAGAAACAAATATATTGATGGGATAATGATCCCGGTCAGCGGCAGCGCATAGATTAAAAACATTGAGTCTGGATTGTTGCGGGAACCATTGATGACGACAATGCTCAATCCGCGCAACAATATGGCCAGCAGAAACGCGAATGTGATTGAAGCGGCATAACCCTGCCTTGTGGAGCGCGCGCGCCCTGAAATGGCAAGCACGATTAATATGAATGCAAACGGGTAGAGCCCTGCTGTCAGTCGATTGTGGGCCTCGGCCCGCAAGGCGCCAGGTCGCTTTTTATAATAGTAGGAGTTCTTGTCAGGATTAAACAGCTCAGATGTCGGCAATTCTTCCAGACTGCTGCCTCTTATTTTGCTGCCGGAGAAACTCGAAAGATCAAATGCATAAGAGTTGAACTTGATGATCGAGATATTCGGATCATTCCTCTTGGCGCGCTGAATTTCACCCTCCCTGAGCAGCAAAAACGAGTTACCATCCTGCTTGTGAATAGTGCCCTTGCGCGCGAGATACGTGAATGTTTCATTTTTCTTGCGTTGGTCGAGAACAAAAACGCCCTTAAGAACCCCTCCGGAAAGTTATCTTCTTGCCTATCTTGTTGAATTCGCCTTCCTTGACAATGACTGAAACAAGATCAGAGCGAACCTGGGTCACAAAATTCCGCAGGGTAGCAAGACTTGAAGGGCCAAAATAAAGCGCAATGGCCATCACAGCCACTGCAACTATCAGGCAAAGCACCAAAAGAGGACGCAACCACAAGTTCACTGTCGTTGTTCATGCCATTGATGCAGTTCATAACCCCCAGCAACAGGCCGATTGGCAATATCACTGAAATCAGCGTCGGCACGCCAAGTGTGGTCATATAGAGGTACAAATATACGCTTTGCCCCTTTGAGGTGATCAGGTCGACACCCTGAAACGCCTTCACCACCCAGACAATTGCAGTCAGTGAAAGGGTTGCAATAATGGTTGCAAAAAGCGTGCGCCGGA
>QIIJ01000351.1 GCA_003232595.1 Aurantimonadaceae bacterium
CCGGTTGAGGCCATATGCGGTCCACGGCAAAGATCAAACCACTCACCCTGGCTGTAGATTTTTAACGCCTCACCTTCAGGAATGGCATCAATCAGCTCCAGCTTGTATTCTTCTCCTTTTGCAGCAAACACCTCGCGGGCTTTGTCCCGGCTCCAGTATTCCTTGGCAAAGGGCTGATTGCGCTGGATAATCTGGCGCATTCTCTTTTCAATTTTTTTCAGGTCTTCCGGCGTGAAAGGTTCATCACGGGCAAAATCATAATAAAATCCGTTTTCGATCACCGGGCCAATGGTCACCTGGGTGCCGGGATAAAGTTCCTGCACCGCTTCGGCCATCACATGGGCCGCATCATGGCGGATCAGTTCCAGCGCGCGCGGGTCTTCACGACTGATAATCTCAATATCACCGTTGATTTCAATCGGATCAGCAAGATCCTGCAATTCGCCGTTTAACACAACTGCAACGGATTTTTTCAGAAGTGATTTTGATATACCACCAGCAATATCACGCCCGGTGATACCAGCGGGAAATTCCCGGCTGGAGCCATCAGGAAATGAAAGGGAAATGGACGCATCGGCCGTATTTGCCATGGGGGCAGTCTCCTTGTTCCAGTCCCGCATACGAACGCGGGTGGTTTGTTGATAGGGGCTGTTTATGCGAACGGCTGCGGGTGTCAAGGGGCAAGATCTGGTTTCGCAAGGTTGACTGAATTGTGTTGGGAAGTGTTCATAACAATATCTCCCGTACACCACTGATCGTCATCGGGAAATCGCGCAGGAGAGAACAAAGATAGAAAATCCTATCCGCGTTTATCGCCCGTTTCCAGTTTCCACAATGCCGCAGCAGCTTCATATAGTTTCTGCATGATCTGCATTTCGGTGACGCCCAGCCTGGCGCTTGGGGAAATATCGACCAGCCCGTCCTCGCCAGCATCAGAATGTTCACCGCCCGCACCGCGAACTGCTACACCTAAATGGCTGGCTTCCTGTTTCAGCCGGGTCAAATCGCTGCCGTTTCCGGTCAGTTTCGGCAATTTCATGTGCAAGCTGGCGCGCATTCCGGCACCAAGATTGGTCGGGCAGGATGTAATTGCACCATATTTTGGCGATGTGGCAAAAGGTGGCAGATAGAGGGTTAATTTTTCAAGCCCCGTATTGAGCCTTTCAAACAGTTCCCCAAGGTTGCCGCCACGCTGCATGGCCATGATGCGCAGGTGATCCTCCTCCCCGACCCAGACAAGAAATTCCTCATCATTTGACACATACATGCCGCGCCCATAGGGCCAGTCGCCGGATATTCCTGCAACATTGAGGTAGCGGTCAGCACTCATATCTTTGAACATCTGGTGGGCTTTGACACGGCGATCATACTCGCCTGCACCAATCTCATGGGGAGAACCCGGCGTGATCGAGAGGTATTTTCCGCCAAAAGCCGGATCACGAGCCAGTTCATTAAATGCACTTGCGGCCAGATTTTCAAAATCAATCCGCTGCTGTTTGTCCATTGCTCCAGGCAGGGGAAATGTCGAAACATTACGCGCCACCCTTACCCGCATGGAGACATCGGCTAAATCAGGATCAATGGCAGCAAGATCGCAATCAGTACGCGTTGTATCCCAGTCATGTATTTGTTTGATTTCAACGCTGGACGGAATCCCGTGAAAATCGTGGATCATTGCATCAAACAACGGCGCGAACTGATCATAATCCTGCGGATTCATTGCATATGCGCCCATGCTGCTGTCGGGGTTTTCGACGCCAGAGGCGATGATTTTTTGAAGTCTTTGCCGCAATACCGGATTAAGCGACAGATAATAGTCCCCGTCAAAATGACGTGCCATCAGGTTTTCCGGCCGGGCCTGTTTTATCGTTTCGACGGTGCTGATCAGTTGTTGGCTCGGCATGAGAATTCCTTTAATCGGGCACCCGGTCGATGCCGTGGGTACCCAGCGGGCCGCATCGCCCTACCCTTTTGGTAGCAAGCCAGCCACCCCTGATCAACCCGTGGCGGGCAATGGCTTCAAAGGCATATTCTGAACAGGTTGGGAGATGACGGCAGGAACTGCCAACAAAACCAGACAGGGTAAGCTGGTAAAACCGCACCAGAGCCGTGCCAAATAACCTGCCCGGCGTTTTGCGCCAGGGGCCCTGGTAATTTCTGGAGGTCATGGACATGTCAGGCCTGTTCCAGCGCACTGGTTTCAATCTGCGTCAGTGCGTCGACCACCGCATCAAAAACCAGAAGGGTAGAAGCGTGGCGGGCCTTGTGGTTCCTGACCGGCTCCAGATATTGCAAATCAGCAAACCGGCCCTTTGGCGGCGGGCCACCCTCTTTCAACATCTTTTGCATTTCAAGCCGCACCTGCCGCATTTCATCAATGGTGGCGTTGATAATATGAGCGGCCACTATGGAGGATGAAGCCTGACCGAGCGCACAGGCCTTCACGTCGTGGGCGTAGTCGCAAATGCGACCATGTTCGACTTTCAGATCGACCACGACAGTGGAACCACAGAGTTTTGAATGGGCCTTTGCACTGGCATCCGGCCCATCCAGCCGTCCGATCCGACCAATATTGCCGGCAAACGCAATGATTTTATCGTTATAAACATCGTCCATCATGGCATCATCATAACCCTGTTTTGTAAAATCGTCGCAAATAAATTGGAATTCATTCACATTTGCATATATATTACGGCAAGACTGGTTTAAAGAGACATTCTTTCTGGACTGAAATCATCAAACCAAGGCTGTGAAATGGACGCCATTGTCACGAAAATTGAACCGGAAAAAAGCCGGGAAACCCTCTTGTCAGAGGTCAGGCCCAGCCGCGAGGAAGCAGAAGCCGCCGTTAGAACCCTGCTGCGCTGGATTGGCGATGATCCTGCACGCGAGGGGCTGGTCGAAACTCCTGCCCGCGTGGTCAAGGCCTATGAGGAACTCTATTCGGGCTATCATAAATCTGCAGCAGACCTGCTTGGCCGCACCTTTGAAGAGGTCGCAGGTTATGACGATATCGTGCTGGTGAAAGATATTCCCTTCCACACCCATTGTGAACACCACATGGTACCGGTGACCGGTAGAGCCCATGTTGCGTATCTGCCCAATGGATCGGTGCTGGGCCTTTCAAAAATCGCCCGTGTGGTCGACCTTTTTGCCCGCCGTTTGCAGACCCAGGAAGCAATGACAGCCCAAATCGCCGCAGCAATTCAGGACAACCTTGATCCGCGCGGTGTCGCGGTGATGATCGAGGCTGAACATATGTGCATGTCGATGCGCGGCATTGAAAAACAGGGTTCAACCACCATGACCACCACTTTTACCGGCGCTTTCAAAAACGACCCCGACGAGCAGGTGCGTTTCATGACCATGCTGAAGATTGCTGATCAGGGCTGAATCGAATGCCAACCCCCTTGTTTCCGCTTCCCGGCGATAAATCCGAACAGGAATCCGGCACATCGTTTTCACCAAATTTTGGCAGCGACGGGCTGATTACCGCAATTGTCTGCGATGCAACAAGCAGTGCTTTGTTGATGGTTGGTCACATGAATGCAGCGGCATTGATGAGAACACTTGAAACAGGTGAAGCCCACTATTGGAGCCGTTCGCGCAAGGAACTGTGGCACAAGGGTGCGACTTCCGGCAACGTCCACAAGGTGATCTCACTCGCCACCGATTGCGATCAGGATGCGCTGCTGCTGATGGTCGAAGTCTCCGGCCATGGCGCTACCTGCCACACCGGGCAGGTTTCCTGCTTTTATCGCAATGTCCTGTTTGACAATGGTAAGGCAGCCCTGCAACCAAATGGTGCAAAGCCGTTATTTGACCCGAAAGAAGTCTACAAAGACTGATATACGGGTGTTTTCTTCAGACCGCCGAAATATAGCTGCGGATATCCTCAGCTTCTTTTTCCGCCTGTTCGATACGCTTTTTAACCACGTCACCAATAGAAATCACACCGCACAGCCTGCCGTCTTCAACAACAGGAATATGGCGGAATCGTCCTGTTGACATGACCTCCATAACTTTGGTGATAGCGTCACTTTCACTGCAGGTTTTAACATCCCTGGTCATGTGCTGGGAAGCTGTGTCTTCCAACACTGATGCGCCTCTATTTGCAAGTGCCCGCACGATATCGCGTTCCGAGAGAATTCCGGCAATGCTGTCATCTGCGTGAACAATGAGAATGGCGCCAATTCTCTTGTCCGCCAAAACATTGAGGACTTCTTCGACACTGGTATTTTCCACCAGACGAAAAGTCTCTCTGCCTTTTTTGTCAAGTATTTCTGATACTGTCATGCTTTTCCTCGTCTGTTATCAAATCAATACAGCCCTCATACTCGAATCTGAACATGTTATCACAGAACCGTGAGAATTGCTATTTCGAATAGGGGTCGAACAGGGAAAAAGCCAGCAATCCGAACAGAAAGCCACCCACATGGGCCTCCCAGGCAATCTTGACATCTTCACCGGCAATTGGAGCAAAGCCGGTTCCAAACAGGAAGTTCAGTGCCATCCAAACCCCGATAAAAATCAGCACATTGCGGTTCGTCAGCGCCTGTAACAAACTTAAGGCCGGCGGTTGATAACCATTGCGCATGGCCGCAGCCCCCAGGCCTGACATGCCCAGCACAAACCGGCTCGCTGCACCCATATAGGCAGCAACACAAGCCGATGCGCCGATTACCGGGGTAATATCACCCGGCCGCATCAGAAAATGGGCACCAGCACCCGCAATCGCTGCAAACAGTGAAAACAGCAAAAACCGTTGCCCGCCAAAGCGTTTTGCAACCACACTGCCAAAAGCAACCATCCACAGAAGGTTGACAAATACATGAGTCCAGTCGCCGTGCAAAAAAGCATAGGTCACGGAAGACCAATACCGGGCCATGGGATAGGGTATCTGTTCGACAGGAAATGTGAAATAGGCCGGAATGAATGAAAATGCCAATATCACCTGATAATCAAGGTCCGGTGAAATCAACAACGTCCTGACGGCATGGACCCCGACAAAAATTACAATCAGCAAAACAATAACCGGCGGCAGATTAAGTGCCGGTTCCCGTTTGGCAGGCGGTGCGTCTCCAGCACCTGAGCCTAAGTCCATAAACTATTTCCATTCAATATTGCACCGCCGGCTCAGTTCCCAGACTAACAAACCGGTTAATTTCAACAAATTCAACCTGAATTATTAATACCAAAGGAACTTAATATTACTACAGCATTTGGGCGAAAATAATATAGGGCAAAAAAAGACGCCCGATGTTTTCACACCGGGCGCTTGGTCGTATCCCCTGCAATTCCCGTCCCACAACGGCATTGGCAAGTTCAATTCAGTTTTTCCGATTACGCCCGTGCTGCGGGGAGTATCGGAATGTATTGCCGGAGCAGCACCTCAGTGCTCTCATGGATTAACAAGACCACAATGACACGTTTAAACTTGTCAATCAATGTAAAGGTCTTGTTAGGGTTAATGTGACCCGAAAACACTGCAAGACCCTCCCCATTTTGCAACATACATTGTCCGCCGGCTTCTGCTGGGAACTGGCACGACTCCTGCTTTAATAACCACTGGGAGACGGGGCTGGCACGGAATGTTTCTTATCGGGACATTCCGTTGCCGTGGGTGCCAATTTGGAACCCGGCAACCAGTGTTCGGATATGAATAATATGGGGCAGTGTCAGTAATGAAACAACGATCCACAGTGGAGCTGTATTCCTATTGGAGCAAGCTCTATACCAAACATGGCATACCGGAACGCGGTCTGATTGAACCTTCGGCCCTGCGCAAGACACTGGGCGATACATTCGTTCTCCAAAGCGGCGACCTTGATTATGCCACATACCGGCTGGCCGGCACCAGATTGTGTTCTATCTATGCTTCTGAGCTAAAAGGACACGAATTTGCCGCTCCCTGGATCCAATTGGAGAGAAACACTGTTTCCAATGTTGTTCGTTCTGTTGGATATGACCAGGTCGCAGCGGTTTTTGGCAGCAATGCCAAAACCAAAAGCGGGCGGACACTCTCACTTGAAACCCTGGTTCTGCCACTTCTCCACAATGGGCAAAAAAACCAGCGGCTTTTAGGCGTCACCTCACCGGTGACCCGGCCCTACTGGCTGGGCGTTGACCCGATCATTTCCCAGTCGATATCAAGCTTGCGCATTGTTGATCCAAAACAGGATACATCGCCATTCAATACAAGATTTACGTTGATGAAGGCAAAGGTGCAGCCCTCGGCTGTCAGAATTCCCCAAGGTAAGAGAGTTGGTCATCTTACGGTGCTGGAGGGCGGCAAGTCGGGGTTCCGTGAAGATCCGGGGGAAATAATATAGAATATTGCCCTGCTGTTACCGGATATTAACCTTCGACTTGATACTGTTCATCGGTATGTTACCCGAAATTTGGCGTATTCGAGCAGGTTACCCGAACAATGCTGCAGTTAAATTCACAAACTTCTAATGGTGCACCACCAATGGAGCGTCGCAACTTTCAGCGGGTGCCAATCTCTGTGTTCGGTCGTTTTATGCTTGAGGACAAGAGTGAATATATTTGTCAGATTGACAATATGTCACCGGGAAGCGCGGGTTTTGCCACCCGTTGTCCGGGCCGGGTTGGGGAACACATTGTAGTCTACGCTGACCATCTTGGCCGGTTTGAGGGCAAAATTTCTCGAATTTATGATGATGGATTTGCTGTTTCAATTGAGTCCTCCGACCGCAAGAAGGACAAACTTGCGGCTAAACTGACCTGGCTAACCAATCAGGGAACGCTCGGACTTCCGGAAGACCGCCGTCATGAACGTGTCATTCCCCGCGACCCGACGTCCGAGCTGATTCTTGAAGACGGGCGCACCTATCATTGCAGAATAATCGACCTGTCGATGTCCGGGACTGCAATAAAGCTCAAGGTCAAACCGGCAATCGGTTCTATTGCAACCTTGGGGTCCATGCGCGGTCGCATTGTCCGTCATTTTGAAGACGGCATTGCTATGGAATTTTTTGCCGTGCAGGAGAAAGAATCCCTGTCAAGCTTTCTTGGACGATAGAAACAGGCAGCAAACGACCTGAAATTCTGACAACTTCCAAAATAAATTTCGAAAATAAC
>QIIJ01000170.1 GCA_003232595.1 Aurantimonadaceae bacterium
AGTGTCATGCTGACAAACTGGATATTTTCGATAAACCTGCGCTGTTCCTGCGGTGTTTCGCGTGTTCCTGTGGTGAAGGAAATCTTGATCAGCGGGCTTTTCTGGTCCCTGCCGGTATGGTAAAGCGGTGTAACCCCTTTGCGGGTTGGCACCAGAAATGAAAATGGTGCAGCGACCGGCTTGCCGAATCTTTCTCCGTAATTCGCATCGACCTTGATTACCTTGCCATAGACCAGTCCCTCAACGGAGAACAAATCAAATTCAATCGAAGGCTTTTTCTCCTGGGCGTCACCGATGCCGATACTGACGGCCAGCAATATCACTGCGAGGGAGAATATAGAGTTGGCCCGAACCAAATTGCTGAAATTCATGACTGGTTCCTCAATGGATTGATATTGACGCCAGATATGGCCTTCGGCAGGAAATCACCAGTCCATCATTTGTGCCGTATCATCAAAGCTTGAGCGCAGTCGTGCCCGGTCATCCACACCGGCCTGATCGCGCACGGCAACATCAATACGGCGGGCAATATTATATCCCTGCGCAGTATCAGCATCTGGTGCGCCGCCATAGGATTTTTCGTAAGCGGCAACAAAACTGGCTACACCCGGCAGTTCTTTTTTCGAAAACGGGTTTGTCCCGGGCAAAACAACGGTTGTCTTTCCGCCGTCAATTGCATTTTCCACGCTGTTTTGGATATCTTCTGAGCCGAATACAACAACAATGTCGATCGCACCACGGCCGGAACCGGAGTTTAGTCCCGTTGCGATATTATTCGCAGTTTCAATAAAACTGACATAGACATCCAGCCCACCCAGATGACCATCAGACTCTTCGTCCGGATGTCCATCCTTCTCAGTTGTGGCCAGCATAAACCCCTGGCGGATCTGTTGTGCGCTGGCTGGAGATGCTGCTGGAAGAACAACAGCTACATTGAAGCTGTGGGCAAAGGCTGAACCTGCAAAAAGCCCTGTGAGCATAGCAACGAGTGCAAATAGTGTTTTCAAGATGCAGTGAATGTTCATAATAATCAAAATCTACACATAGTTTTCCAGTTTGTCACATCGAAAATCCAGGGGCAGCCGATGCCGCCCCTGAACAATGAATTGCCTATTCAATAATTGCCGCCATGCCGGTTTTACGGTTGACCCGAACCTTGAACAGAAATTCGCCTTTGGGGGAGACCACATCAACGACCGCGGTTATTTCCTTCGTGCCGTCCTGGACACCTCCAGCAAGCAGGTTGGAAAAGCCATGCCTTGCCAGCCGTCCGTCAACTATGCGTTTGATATCGGCATTGGTATAGGATTTTGCACGCACCATGAACTTTTTGCCCATCATTTTCTTGCGCATTTTGCCCTTCATGCCCATGCCGCCAGGGTGACGTTTGCCCATCATGGCTTTACCACCCTTGTGGTCTCTGCCCATCATGTATTTGCCTTTTTTGTGGCCTTTGCCGCCCTTGCCCATGGTGCCGCTTTTGCCCATCATGGCTTTGCCGCCGTCTTTGCCCATCTTTTTGGACATGCCATCCTTCTTTTTCATGCCGTCTTTTTTCATCATGTCATCCTGGCCGGCCATGCTTTCCTTTTTCATCATGCCGTCCGTCTCGGTCTTTTTACCCTGCTCGGTCTGGGTGTCGGTCGATTGTGCAAAGGCAATCGAGCCCTGAGGGGCGGCAATGGCAACGGTCAATATTGTGGCGGTTGCAACTAACAGTTTCAATTTCATGGTGAACTTCCTTGTCTTGGGATTAAATACCTTGGCGGCATGCCGCCCAGCCTGCCGGTATTGATCACTACAGGCGCGCTAAGGTCAACACTTCGGGATATTAAATATCGGTAAGTTACAGCGTGTTTTGGCCTGTCATCCGATGACAATTCTGCTTTACGAATTACCTGTTGGAATGAGAATAGTGAGCCGAATATCGCAGCGCAAATACCAGGTGGCGTCAATGGTAAGTTACCAAATAATTAGGTATGAATTTGATTTAATTCGGGTCAACTGGTGCGGGCGGTGTGCCTCCTTTTTCAATCGCCCTGCCTGCGTTCATCAATATATCTTCCCGGTATCGGCCCGCGACCAACTGCACCCCTATCGGTGTTTTGCCAATTAACCCGGTAGCGACGGCAAGCCCGGGCAATCCAAGAAGCGGCAGGCCGAGTTGAGTCAGTTGCGCCTCCATAATGGCTTCGAAGGCTTCATCCGACTGTACATCCTGCTGGTCGGCAAATGGCAATTCAGCTGACACAGGACAAAGCAATACAGGGTAATTCTGCAGGAATATCTGCCACTCGCGGATCAGGGTCGAACGGGATTGCAGCGCATCCAGCAGATCATCGCTATTCAGAGGCGCCGATCGTTTTGCCATATATTCAAATACAAATGTCGAGCACGGCTCGGCTTCCTTTTTAATTGCAGGCAGGGCGGCGCGGCGCACTTCAGCCATCCACAATTGCGCGTTGATTTCCGCTGGTCGGCGAAACGGCGGGCATTCTACTTCCTCAACCACCCAGCCTTCGGCCCGCATCCGGTCGGCCGCGTCGCGCAGGGCATTTTCCACCTCCGGCGCGACAACAAGTCCTTCAGGTGCAATTGTAAGCGCAGCCTTTTTAGGGAATTCACCAATATCAAGCGGCACGGGCACCCACCACGGATCACGTATATCAGCCGCCATCATGGCGACAAGGCCAAGGCGAATATCATCTATTGTGCGAGCAATTGGCCCGGATACCGCCATGATCTGACCACCGATATGACGATCGGGGCCAGATGCATTGAATGCCGGAATGCGGCCCAGTGTAGGTCTCAGGCCGTGAATTCCGCAGGCGTAGGCCGGGTAACGGATAGAACCGCCGATATCAGTACCATGGCCGATAGCGCACATTCCGCTTGCAACCGCCGATGATGCCCCGCCGGACGAGCCCCCCGGGGTCAGCGATTTGTCACGCGGATTGTAAGTGTGGCCGTGAAGGTTATTGTTGGTAAACCAGCGCAATGAAAATGCCGGCGTGTTGGTGCGCCCGACAATGACCCCGCCAGCCTTGCGGATATTGGCAACAATCGGGCTGTCAGTTTCCGCAATCAGATCTTTCAGGATGACCAGTCCATTGGTGGATGCATGGCCTTTCTGATCGGTGTTGACCTTGATGGTGACAGGGACTCCACAAAGGGGGCCAGGCGTTTCGCCACGGGCGATCTGCTCATCCACTTTCCGGGCTTCATCCAATGCTTCTGCTGGAAAAGTTTCAACAATTGCATTGAGTGCCGGATTAACCTGATCAATTCGCTCCAGATGAGACTGTGTTGCTTCAACTGCCGAGAATTTTTTGGTACGCACTGCAGCCGCAATTTCAGCAGCGGAATGTTGCCAGATAGCACTCATATAACTATTCCCTTGATTTTAAAACCAGGCGCATAATGACATTGCTGTTGCACTAATTTCAATGACAATTGCTTTTGGGATTGCTGGAAATTTTAAGCGGGCACAGTTCCTGTCTGTGTACAAGCTTGAATTATTTGCCAATCCGCGCTTCAATCAGCCCAATGACAACAAAAATGAGGGGTCACCATGGCCAAGACTGAAACAGAAGCCGCCAAAGGACTGCTAACGAATTTGAGCAGCCTTATGGCATCAATAGAGCAGAGCAACAAACCGCAAACAGCAAAAATTCAACTTTATAACGGTCTTGGGTTCTGCCGGATTGTATCACTCCTGTTGATGGCGACCGGAGTAATTGTGGTGTTGGCGACATTTATATTGCTGGTCTCAATCATGGTGACATTGCCAACGACCATGGATTTATCCTTGCGAATTCTTGCCGCAACCCCATCGCTTGGAGGGGTCTTCAGCGGGTTGGTTCTGCTTGGTTTTGGTGTCATGACCAAAGCCGTGGTCGATATTGCGGATTACAATTCGCAGATATTGCGCCTGACCAGACAGCGAATGGAAAAGCAGTAGCTGAACTTTCAGAAAGCATGTGTCATGGCCCTGTTTCCCGGTCTTCCCAACAACCCGCATCTTGGGCAGGTATTCCAAAAATTTCCGCAGCACGTGCGGCCCCTGCTTGAATACCACGATATGCTGTTGCGCGGGGAGGGGCCATTAACCGTGGCCGAGCGGGAGCTGATTGCAACCTATATATCCGGCCTCAACGCCTGCACCTTTTGTTTCGGTGCCCATAAAATCTATGCAAGGGTTTTTGGCGTGGCAGATGATGTCATTGATGCGATGATGGAGGACCTCGATAATGCCCCGATCGACGAGAAACTGAAGCCTTTGCTGAAATATGTCGGCAAGCTGAACAATCTGCCGCCAAAGCTGACCAGCGCTGATGCGGAAGCTGTTTACAAGGCAGGCTGGAGCGAACGTGCGCTTTATGATGCGGTGCAGATATGTGCCCTGTTCAACTTTATGAACAGGCTGATCGAGGGCACGGGGGTCAGCTTCGACTATGCCGAAAACCCTCCGAGCAAAAAGGAAATGGAAGCCCGCCGCACCCGCTCCTACACGGATTTCGGGCGTCAACTGGGTATCATTGAATAGTCCTATTCCCCGACCGGGCGGGTCACAATATGTGCCCTGATTTCCTTGGAGAAATCGGGCAGACCATCAGCCGCCTGCGCATGTGGTGTGATATTGAAGTGTTCCCGGGCATCTTCGTAGGAAAGATGAGTATCGATAATATTCAGCCGATAGGCGATCTTGTCGAGGCTTTCGGGAAACAGATAACGATAGCTCCACACGGGTATCGGCTTTTTCGAAAATTTTCTTGCGTGTTTGATGATATTGGTTGTGCAGTTGTTTAATAGCGTGTTGTAAAACTCCGGTTTCCTGCCGAGTTTGTCTGCCCGCTTAAGCACATCAACAAACACCTGCTGAATGAGTTTTTTCTCGGTCTGGACCGGAAAAAGCCGAACAATATATTTGATGCAATTGGTGCGAACACGAATGACATCGGTTTCTTCAGCAATCACGTACATGATTTCAAACTGGCGCAGGAAAGCTTTGACCGGGGAAAATTTCTGGCCCTTTTTGCGGCGGATTTCCACCGATACGGCAAGATAAGTTCCATCCTTGAAACCGAACGAAATAAAGGCGTGGGCCGCGCCATATCCGACAAATGGCGAGATTGCCAGCCATGCAGATTCAACATCATCTATGGCCACCTCCCTGTCGTAATGTCTAAGGTCATAATCACGAGTAGTCCGATAGTGAATGTCGCGGATATTTTTTATTCCAATTTTGCCGGAATCCAGAAATTCCACGCTCGGCATTACCACCTGATCAGGTGACCAGTCGCGCAACAAAGAAGGTTTGGTCACAACAAAAAGCACAATGGCAAACAACAAAATTGCAGCCAGCAAAATCAACAAAATGGTTGTAATTGCAGTAGTCATTCAGACCTCCCCATTCATGCGCTTGTGCAATCTTCGGACATTTGGATTAACAAACTGCGCCAGGCTATATTCAGAAGTCCGAGCGATACAACAATTGGTTGTCCTGGCCTCATTCAATCAATTCCCAGCCGTTTGATGAAAACCTCTCCTGCGGCAGAAACCGGGCTTTGTAGGCCATTTTGGGAGAATCCTCTACCCAGTAACCAAGATAAACATATGGAAGGCCAGCCTTGCGGGCGCGGTTGATATGATCGAGAATGATATAGGAACCGATACCACGGTGATCTTCTGCCGGGTCAAAAAAGCTATAGACCATGGAAAGGCCATTACGCAGGTTGTCGGTCAGGGCATAGGCGACAGGCTCTCCTGTTCCTTCTCCGGTTATCATGGTTTCCGGGCCACGGATACGGTATTCAATCATGGTCGTGTCGACATGGCTGTCCTGTATCATCATGGAATAATCCAGAATGCTCATTCCGGCCATGCCGCCATCAAAATGGCGGGCGTCAATATATTTGCGGAACAGGGAAAACTGCTCTGCCGTTGGTATCGCTTCGGTTTCCTTGCCGATCAGGTCTGCATTTCGCTTCAGGCTGCGCCTCATCGAGCGGGTTGGCTGAAACCTGTCAACCAGCACGCGCACAGAGACACAGGACCTGCAACGCTCGCAGGCCGGGCGATAGGCTATGTTCTGGCTGCGCCGAAAGCCGCTTTCGCTCAATATGTCGTTGAGCATTGGAGCACCTTCGCCCACAAGATGGGTAAATACCTTGCGCTCCACGTTCCCTTTTATGTAGGGACACTCCGCCGGAGCGGTTAAATAAAACTGCGGGGGTTCATGTGGATGAAATGACATGGGTCTTTCGGGTTTGAAGTCTGGCGATCAATTGGCAATCATAGTTGATAGTACCATGGTCCAACAAGGCTGAAAGTTAACCAGAGAATGATAACCAAAGGAATACCGGTTTTAAGAAAATCTGCAAATTTATATTGGCCTGGCCCAATTACAAGCAGGTTTGTCTGATATCCAACCGGGGTGGCAAAGGAACAATTTGCTGCAAATATGATGCAAACCACAAAGGGTTCCCTCGGTGCACCAATCGCATCGGCGAGCCCAAGCGCAATCGGGGTAAACAGCACGGCTGTTGCATTGTTTGATAGAATATTGGTGAGGATGGCCGTAAATAAAAACAGCAGTGACAATACAACCGCCGGTGTCAGCCCCTGCATCATATCGGCTGCAGATGTTGCAATAAATGAAGCGCCACCGGTTTTTTCAAGCGCTGTAGCTGCGGCAAGTGAAGCCCCCACCAACATGAATATCTTGCCATCAAATGCCCTGGCACTCTGGCGAATATTCAGGCAGCCTGCCGCAATCATGGCAAAAGCACCGGCAAGTGAGGCAACAACAATCGGCACCAGCCCGAAGGCTGCCGATAAAACAACGGCTGCAAATATTGCAATCGCTCGCGGCGCATAGGCCCGCATAGGCACATCCATGGTCGACCAGTCAAGCAGGATAAGATCGTGGCTTGCCCGCAGCCGCTCGATGTCTTCCGGCATGCCGCCAATCAGCAATGTGTCACCCGGTTCCAGCCTGGTTTCCCGCACTGCCGAGCGCTCCATATTGGTGCGGCGCTGCAGCCCGATTACCATAGTGCCGTAATTGGCGCGGATACC
>QIIJ01000404.1 GCA_003232595.1 Aurantimonadaceae bacterium
ACCAAACCAGCCCAACGTGGCGCGCAGTTTGTTGCCACCTTGTGCCTGTGCTGGCCCGATGGTCATGCGGAATATTTTCGTGGAGAGGCCCGCGGGCAGTTGATCTGGCCACCGCGCGGTGATGCTGGCTTTGGCTACGATCCGGTGTTTCTGCCTGAGGGAAACTCCCGCACATTTGGCGAAATGACGGCTGAAGAAAAACACGGCTGGACACCCGGTGGCGGCGAACCACGCTCACACCGGGCACGAGCATTCGTTAAATTCGCCACAACATGCCTTGAAATGAAATGACCGGCGCAATGTCCACCGAATTTGGCGTCTATGTCCACTGGCCATTTTGTGCCGCCAAATGCCCCTATTGCGATTTCAACAGCCATGTGCGCCATGGCGGGGTGGACCAGGCTGAATTTGCCGTAGCCTATGAAACTGAAATCGCCCACATGGCGGCCCTGTCACCTAATCGCACTGTTAAAAGCGTATTTTTTGGCGGCGGTACACCATCCCTGATGGAGCCGCAAACTGTTGCCACAATTCTTGATGCCATCGCCCGGCACTGGCATCTTTCAAACCAGGTGGAAATTTCGCTTGAGGCCAATCCATCCAGTGTCGAAGCGGGGCGTTTTAAGGATTATCGCAGCGCAGGGGTCAACCGGGTATCGCTCGGGGTGCAGGCGCTCAATGATCGAGACCTGAAATTTCTGGGCCGGTTGCATGATGTGAAAGAAGCCCGCAAAGCTGTTGAGTTGGCGCGTAAAATATTTCCCCGGCTTTCTTTTGATATGATCTACGCAAGGCCGGACCAGACAATCGGTGATTGGACAAAGGAACTCGAGAGCGCCATTGATCTTGCTGCTGATCACCTGTCGCTCTACCAACTGACCATTGAACGGGAAACACCGTTCTGGAATCTGCGGAAAGCCGGAAAACTCACGCCACCCGACAGCGAACAGGCCGCACAACTCTTTGAGGTTACACAGGAAATCACAAGCGCGCGCGGAATTCCAGCCTATGAGATTTCCAATCATGCTGTATCTGGTAGCGAGTGCCGCCACAACATGCTTTACTGGAGAAATGGTGATTATGCCGGTATTGGCCCCGGTGCCCACGGCCGGCTGACCACCAATGTGGGAAAACATGCAACAGCAACACAAAAACATCCTGAAACCTGGATGCAGCTCGTCAAACGACAAGGCCACGGAATTGTTGAAAACGAGGTTTTGACCCGCGAAGCTGTGGGCGATGAGTTTCTGTTGATGCAGGCGCGCTTGCGCGAAGGGTTCGATCCTCAGGAATTTTCCAGCCTCACCGGGCAGGTACTGAACAATAAGCGCATCAATGACCTGATTGACCATAACATGGTCGAATGGCTCGACAGCGGTTATCTGCGTGTAACAAGCGAAGGCTGGCTGGTGCTTGATGCGGTAATTGCCGACCTGGCGGCGTAAAATTAATTTCGCGAATGGTCGTCGAATTCGGCCTGCCTCAAATAGTCAGGCAGTCCGTTAACTGCCTGAACTGAATGTGGAAGGTGCATCACTGACAATGCTGGCTTTGCCGCCCTGTACCTGATATACAACCAGACCACGCTCAGCCCTTCCATCCGACCTGAACCGGAAAATTCCGTTTACACCACCGTAGCCGTTTCGGTTTTCAATATTGGCAAAAGCAAACGGGGAACCGGTGTTGCGGCGGGCAAGGCCTGCAACCATGCTGACAGCATCATAAGCGAGCCCGGCGGTTGAAGTGGGAAATTCACCATAGGCCGCCTTGTAACGGGTTGAAAACCCGGAGAATTTCCGTTTGTCACGGCCTGAAAAATAGGCCCCGTTTATTTGAGATTTAGTAATATCTGTTGATTCCCACTGTCCGGATCCCACAACCATCTTGGCGGCTGTATTAACGCCTGATTGTTGTAATGCCGCCAAAATGGCAACCGGCACCTGGCCGCCATCGGGAATATAAATCGCTGATGCGGAATTTGCAGCACTGGCCACGGAGCGGGCAGCTGTTTGTATCGATTTAGCGGTCTGACCATATCTTGCCAGAGCAACCAGCCGGGAGCCAGTTTTGGTCAGCGTTTGCTTCATTGTCTTTTCAGCCAGATCGCCATAGGCTCCATTGGGTAAAAGAGCAACAAAGCTGGTTTGGCCCTGTGATATCGCATAATTGAGCGCTCTATTTATATCCGCCTGCGGCGAAAATGACATCAAATATACACCGCGCCGTGCTCTTTTGGAATCGGAAGAAAATGCGATCACTGGCAATTTTGCCGGAATTGTTACAGCTGAAACGGCACTGACATTGCTTGAAAATAACGGGCCCAGAATGATCGATGACTGTTCCAGACGTGCTTCTTCGGCGACCAACTGGGCGGCAGATGCCTGACCGGAGGTATTTTTGATCACCAGTTGGATGGTGTTCATCCCGAAATCCCGCATCGCAAGTTTTGCAGCATTGGCTTGTTGTTTGCCTATTTTAGCGGCATTACCCGGCGCTGACAGCGGCAATAAAAGGGCTACACGTATTTTGCCACTGCCAATAACTTCGCCTCTCGCCTCCGGGAGATTTGAAACAACAGGCGGCGGTGTGGAATTGTTGTCAAACAGTCCCTGTCCGGGAAGCCCCAGTTGCACAGACTGACAGGACGCCAAAACGATCATAAAGCCAATCGCCGCGGTCGATTTTAAACGTTGTAAAGTTACAATACCTGAAAATACCATATATAGTTCGCGCTCCCCCGTCTGATCTTCTAATGGCGCATAATCAATTACCGAGCTAATTTTGACGCTTTACGCCTCCCGTGTCAAAATTGTCAAATATCCACGCTTCGCCAAATGTCAGCGTTTCGTAATTTTAAACACAACAATCAGAATAGCATCCTTGATATGTACAATTCTGGCAAGGTGTAAAAATTTGTCCCCTACTGATAATTCTAATCGAAACTTTACTTTACGGCAAGTCAGCCACCTTGCACCGCCAATGGACACCGGTCTTTATCTGGTTTCAACGCCGATCGGTAACCTCGGTGACATAACCCTGCGGGCACTGGAAACTCTTGCAGGCTGCAATTTGATTGCCTGCGAGGATACCAGAACATCCGGTGTATTGTTGGCGCGCTACGGGATCAGGACGCCCAAGATATCCTACAATGAACACAACGCCAGCCGAAGGGACGCTGACCTGTTGCGCCGGATTGGCGAAGGTCAGGCTGTTGCGCTGATCAGTGATGCAGGCACACCGCTGATTTCCGATCCCGGATCGCGGCTGGTAACTTCGGTAATTGATGGCGGATTTTCGGTTACGCCGATACCGGGGGTGTCAGCACCGATTGCAGCTCTTGTTGCAAGCGGCCTGCCCAATGACGAATTTGTATTTGGCGGATTTCTTCCCAATAAGCAGGGCGCACGGATACGCCGTCTCGAAGAATTTGCCCGGATTTCGGCAACCCTTGTATTTTTTGAGTCCCCCAAAAGGCTGGCCGCTTCGCTTGCAGATATGGTCGATGTTTATGGTAGCGAACGGCGCGCAGCGGTCGCCCGTGAAATCACCAAGATGCATGAAACTTTCTATCGCGATACACTTTCGGGATTAGCGGGGAAATTTGCGGCAGACGGAGCGCCAAAGGGTGAGATTGTCATCCTGATTGATGCGGCACCTGCAATGACTATGAGTGATGCCGACATTGATCGCGCGCTCACAACACTGTTGGCTGACAATTCAACCAAATATGCAGCAACACTGCTGGCAGACCAGACCGGACTGTCAAAACGCACACTTTATCAACGGGCCCTGAGCATTGGTGAGAACAATGAAAAAAGGAAGTAAGCCCGCATCTCGCCGTGCCGGGGTAAGAGGCTTTAGACAAAAAGCCGAAAAGCTCGGCCATCGCGGGGAAACCCTTGCTGCTTGGGCTCTACGGTTAAAAGGATATCGTATTGTGGAGCACCGCTACCGGACAAAGCTTGGGGAAATCGACATCATTGCCCGAAAGGGTGATCTGGTGGCAATTGTTGAAGTCAAAGCGCGCAAGAGTGCTGAAGATGCAATCAATGCGGTTAATTATCATACGCAACAACGTATCACCAAAGCCGCCGGTTTCTGGCTGACGCGGCAGACCGATTACGCCAGAATTTCCCTGCGATTTGATATTGTTGCAATTGTCCCTGGCCAATGGCCCCGGCATATCAAGGATGCCTGGTGATTTACGCTTTTATCTACGAAAAAAATACCGTAGGAATACTGACCCGCTAACATTTCGGACAATTCAATGCCGCTTAAAATTGCCTTCCAGATGGACCATATTTCAACCATTCAAATTGAAGGCGACAGCACCTTTGCCCTGATGCTCGAAGCGCAAAAGCGCGGCCATACGCTTGCTCACTATACGGTTGACCGGCTGTCGATGCGCGACGGCAGGGTTTATGCGGCTGTAGAGCGTGTAACCGTGCGTGATGAGCCGGGGCATCACTACGAACTTGGTGAAGCTGTCAGCACAGATCTAACTGATTTCGACGCACTGTTGATGCGGCAGGACCCGCCATTTCACATGGGCTATATTACTGCAACCCATCTGCTTGAGCGCATCCATCCCGGAACACTGGTGCTGAATAATCCGGCAGAAGTACGCAATGCACCTGAAAAACTGTTTGTCACCGAATTTCCCGATCTGATGCCTGAAACCCTGATTACCCGTTCCGGCGAGGAAATCCGCAAATTTCGCAAGGAATTTGGTGATATCATCATCAAACCGCTCTATGGTAACGGCGGAGCTGGCGTCTTTCGCCTTACAAGTGTAGACCAGAATCTTGCATCCCTGCTGGAGATGTTTGAAGCCACCTGGCCGGAAGCTTTCATTGCCCAGCGATATCTTGCCGATGTGCGCGCCGGTGACAAACGCATTATCCTGATAGACGGCGAACCGGTGGGTGCGATAAACCGGGTGCCGCAGGAAAATGAGGTGCGTTCCAACATGCATGTGGGTGGCCGGGCAGAGGCAATAGATATTACTGATCGCGAGGCTGAAATCTGCGACCGGATCGGTCCGGCCCTGCGCGAACGTGGTTTTTTGTTCGTCGGAATAGATGTCATAGGAGACTATATGACAGAGATCAACGTCACCTCGCCGACCGGCATTCGCGAAGTGCAGAAATTCGGCGGGGCTGATATTGCCAGCCTGTTCTTTGATGCAGTGGAAGAAAAAGCCGGTAAATGACACCGCCGAATTGCTCAATCAATACAAGCGTCTATTGATTGCATCGTTGTGTATATCATTATTTATACGCTTTGTTCCCTAATTGTTCTTGCATTTATAGTGAGCCTGAACTAGGCTCACGCTCAGGTTCTGTGTGAGGCAGGGAGTTTGGTTATGGTATCGCGGGTTACGACAGTTGCATTTCAGGGCATTGAGGCCGTGAAGGTTGATGTGCAGGTGATGGTGGCACCGGGTAACATCGGTATGCAGATTGTCGGGCTGGCGGATAAGGCGGTTGCTGAAAGCCGCGAGCGGGTTCAGGCGGCCCTTCATGCATCCGGCCTTTCCATGCCGCCCAAAAAGGTCACTGTTAATCTTGCGCCAGCGGATCTTCCCAAGGAGGGCAGTCACTATGATCTGCCGATTGCCCTTGCTCTAATGGCGGCCCTTGGTGCAATTCCGGCTGATGCGCTGGAGGGGTATGTTGTGCTGGGCGAATTGTCACTTGATGGCACGATTACAGCGGTTGCCGGTGTTTTGCCGGCAGCAATCAGCGCCAACAGTCATGACAAGGGCTTGATCTGTCCCCATTCCTGCGGCGGTGAGGCAGCATGGGCTGATCAGGATATGGATATCCTGGCCCCGGTCAGCCTGATTGGCCTTGCCAATCATTTCAAGGGGACACAGGTTCTGACAAGGCCAGTCGCTGCGATCAAAAAACGACTGCCCGGTGGTCCCGACCTGGCTGACATCAAGGGCCAGGAAACAGCCAAGCGAGCGCTGGAAGTGGCGGCAGCCGGTGGTCATAACCTGTTGCTTGTTGGCCCGCCGGGCTCAGGCAAATCAATGCTGGCAGAGCGATTGCCTTCGATACTTCCGCCATTGCTGCCGCGGGAATTGCTTGAGGTCTCAATGATTGCCTCCATTGCCGGAGAGCTGAGTGACGGCAAACTGTCAAGCACAAGGCCATTCCGCGCGCCGCATCATTCAGCTTCGATGGCAGCGCTGGTTGGCGGTGGGTTGAAAGCACGTCCGGGCGAGGTATCTCTTGCCCATAATGGTGTTTTGTTTCTTGATGAATTTCCAGAATTTACGCCGCAGGTTTTGGACTCCCTGCGCCAGCCGCTTGAGGCGGGCGAAACAATGATCGCCCGGGTCAATCATCGGATTTCCTATCCCTCACGCATTCAACTGATTGCTGCAATGAACCCGTGCCGGTGCGGCATGGCGGGGGAACCCGGCCACACCTGCCGCCGTGGCGAACGCTGTGCAGGTGATTATCAGGCCCGCATTTCGGGCCCATTGCTGGACAGGATTGATTTGCGGATTGATGTTCCGGCAGTTTCCGCCCGGGATCTAATTCAACCGGCGGCCTCTGAATCGAGCGAGGTGGTGGCCGCGCGCGTGGCTGCGGCCCGTGAACGCCAACATATGCGTTATAAAAAAGCCGGGCTTAAAACCAACACCAATGCCCATGCTTCAACCGCCATTATCGAACAGGCGGCAAAACTTGATGCACCGGCTCAGGCATTATTACATGATGCAGCCAATGCCATGCATTTTTCTGCCCGTGCCTATCATCGCATCCTGAAAGTCGGACTAACTCTTGCTGATCTTGATGGCGCTGACAAAATCGGCCGCATTCACCTAGCAGAGGCGATTTCCTACCGAGCAGCAAGCACACCATTTGCAAGAGCGGCATGAGGGACAGGTGCCTGGCTGTGGCGGGAAGCAATCAATTCAGCAATCGGCGTAAATTAACGTTGATTTTCAAGCCTTTTTCAATGTTATCAATCTAATACTGGAACAATGTGGCTGAGCGATCCCGCGTTTCGGCCAAATTCTGATCGGTA
>QIIJ01000569.1 GCA_003232595.1 Aurantimonadaceae bacterium
ACCCCCTGGTCCCAAACCAGGTGCGCTACCAGGCTGCGCCATGCCCCGTACTGCTTCAATGGGGATGCCAATACACCTTTGGCAATCGCCCTGCAAGCGGGTAATTAATACAATTCGTGAATTTTCCCGATTATCGGGCAACGTCATGAATGAGTGCCCAATTGCAGAGTTAATCTGGCGAATTCACCAGACAATACTATCCGCTGGTGTTTTTGAACAGCGGATGGCGCAAGATCTGGCCGGGCTCCATTCCAGCTCTTTCTGCTTCGCCTGCATTCAATTCCAGAACAAAGCGCACAGGACCATTTGACGATATTATGTCAAGAGAAAGGGGAACTGTATTCCTTGCAATATGGCCGATACGTCCGTTTTCCTCGATAAACACCATATCGAGCGACAAATAGGTGTTCTTCATCCACATCTGCACCGTGCGGGTTGCGTCAAACTCAAACAACATGCCAACATCGCTGTCCATCGAACGGCGGAACATCAATCCTACCGTGCGTTGTTGCGGTGTCAGCGCCAGTTCGACCCGATAGACAGATTTCCCTTTCGGCGTTTCGACCACAAGTTTGGTAAATTGTTTTTGTTCCTGGGCAATTGCTGTTCCTGCAGCCTGGTTGGCCACCGTCGGACCGGGGAAAGGGTTAAGGGCAAATGTAGCCATCAGCAAGATTACGGCAATTGTCTGTTTCGATAATAGCTTCAACGCATCTGCACTCCTGAAAGGTATTTTTGTCCCATGGGATCATATTGTTGGATATTGCCCAAACAAGTCAACTGATTCACACCGAGTTTGGATCACGTCTTCGGCAACCTGGAGCAGATAATCAGGCTTTTTTGCTTGTTGAAGGGATTGGATATCGCAGGGTTATCCGTCGCTGGGCACCTGTTCGACGGTCGGGGGTGTGCCCTCAGGAATCATGTAGCTCAATAGCAATCCTATGCAACTTGCAACCACCACCACTATTCTCATAACTATGGCAGCACTAAAGGCTGCAGCGAATGGAACACCAAGCAATACAGTAGTTCCTGCAAGAGCCCCTTCGCGTATACCCAGTCCGCCAAAAGCAATCGGTAACAACGTCGTCAGCGTTGCCGTGTTGCCGGCCAGGACCGGAATATAGAGCGATACCATTTGACCAACCGCAAACAGCGCGCAGGCAAAACTCAGCCCTCTGACAAACACCATGAAAATGCTAAGCGCCCAGACCCGGGGCGTAATTGACCTAAATGCCTCTTTGGCTGCCACATACCAATCGGGAATACCCTTGCTGCGGTTGCTGACAAAAAATACTATACCCGACGCCACGACAAACAGTGTTGCGGCAACCAGGATAACCAGTTTTATAATCCTGTTTCCGAGTTCCTGTGCTGACCCATCTCCAGAAATCAAAACCCAGCCGGAAATGGCGAGGGCAACAATTCCGATACTGGTTAAGCCGGCTAATCTGGCGGCAATAATATGCACAACCGGTTTGAGCACCTTTCCGGATTTGGCCGCATATCGAACTGTGCGATAGGCATCACCGGCAGCCATGCCAAATCCCAGTTGCAATACAAAGGCACTTTGCAGAGCCAACCGTATATGATCATTAAAACGCAACTCAGGTATCGGGATCATCCAGTTGAGCCGCAAACCATCCAGCAAAACCACTGTTATAACCAGAGCACCAGAAACAACCAGCCAATAGGGGTTTGCACCAGTAATCATCTGATAGGCCTGCTGCCAGTCTACCCAATACAACAGCAGGCTGATCAGCCCAATGCTGACGGTAAGCTTTAATCCCAGCATAAGGTGTTTTTGTTGCACGTCAGATACCTGCGTTTCTATAACTGCCGGCTTTTCGCGATATGGGAACTGGTAACAACACCGCATCATATCCAAATGCGGCAAAACTCAGCTGGTGCTTGTAAGCAGCACAATCTTTACACATATTGTTAGACTTCAGGTACACGCTGTAATCATCTGTGGTTTGTTTTGAAAAACATTATACGGGTTACAGATACCAAGTCAAAATTCTGGCGAAAGTCAATACCTATATTCATTAATGCTTGCGGATCAGGTGTTTTGTCTATGCAAGGTATTCTTTCGTGGCAGGATATATCTTCAATATTCTAACAATATGCGCCAGGGCAGTGGTCAATAATTTGCGGCAACTTCCTGATCTTTTCCCACACCTGCTGGCTTTTGAGCACGTTCGTCTATGACGGAATCATTCTATTTTGTTTTCGCTCGCGGCTTGGGGCTGCGCCCCGGCCTTCGCGGGAGCGATGCATTCGCATCGGGCTGCTCTTCGCAGCCTGACTGTTTCCATGTAAACATGACGCAGTCTGGGATACCGATTGTGCGGCTTTTTGTAGTCGTGCATACGCCATGTGTTCCAGCAAAATCTACCAAGTTGTTGAAATCATTGGTAGGCCGTACAGGGATCGAACCTGTGACCCGCTGATTAAGAGTCAGCTGCTCTACCAACTGAGCTAACGGCCCGCCTTTGCAATGAACGTCCTGTTTTGCAAAACACAAGTGATATAGAGATTGACGCTCTTTCTGTCCAGCTTTGTATTGACAATGATAATCAGATTGTAAGCCAATTGGTGAGCAAGCAACATGCTGTTTCAATAGGAAATATCATACTTGCGATAAATGAACGACAGCAGCCATGCCGGCCCGATCAGCAAAAACTGGATATCTTTGAAAAATGACGGTTTTTTGCCCTCAATCTTGTGACCATAAAATTGGGCGGCCCAGGCAATGAGGAATATCACAAGTGCTGCTTTCCAAAGAGCGACCGGCACCAGCATCTGAAATATCAGCACATCAATTATGCAAAATATTGCAAATACCAACATGCCGATTGCCAGCGGAACCGACAAGATGGAATAGTAGATGACCGCACCGAGTAGTGCAATTGTTGCCCAGTTAACCAGTGGCACGGCGGCCATAAAACCAGGCACCGGCAAGGACCATAACAAAGCCACGGCAGTCCAGAAAATCACTGGCACGGCGATCCAGTGAATCTTTTTGTTTACCGGATTTTGATGGCTTTCACCGTATTCTGCAAGCAACCGGTCAATTGCCCGCCCGGATTGTGAAACATTGCTCATGACAGTCCTCCCAGGTGCCAGCTTAGCCTTATAATCAGTTTCCCGAAATCAATTTTTGCCCTGCCGCTGTTTCACCAATAATTTCACACCAATACGAAACATAAAATCACATAATGTGATGCTTTAATTATTGAATTGCCGCCCGATATTATTGTCTTAAACTGGCAATCACAATGTCTGCCAGAGTTTGCCATATTGAGGCACAATTCTGGCTTATTGCCGATAGAATTTGCAGCTTACCTCTACTGGCCGCGCCTGTGCGGCGATCAAACAATGGAGATTTATCATGACATATTCACCCAAAGCACTGCTTATTCCTGCATTCCTGTTCGGCTTCGTTGCCGCAAGTCCTGCCCTGGCGGATTGCGCTGCGGACATCGAACTGGTCAAATCCGTTGCACCATCGGTTGAATTGAGCGACGAAGACAAGGCCAGGGTAGCCATCGCGACAGAAGCTGCAGCAGCAAAACAGGCGGTCGGGGATGAAGAAGGTTGCATTGAAGAACTTCAAGCCGCAAAAGTGGTCTTGAATATGGAATAACCGACAAGGTTTGGGCGGTTCTTGCGGGCCGCCCTTTCCTCACTTCAATTTCTCACCAAAATAACCGATTATATCCTGCAAGGCCTCATGGGTGGGTGAACCCTCTTCATCAACAAAATGCACCGTTAAAACTGAGTGTTTGTTTCCGGGCATCGTGCGAAGAGAAATACGCTCGCTGTCCTTGTTGAAAGCCTTGTCAAGAGCATCAAATTTTTTGGCTGTACAGAGCATATCGTCTTCAAACCGGTAACACAACATTGGTCCGTGTTCATCCAGACGACCGCTTGCCAGCGTAATTTCATCTTCTGACATGTGCAGGGCTCCTTGCGAAAACAGCGGCATTGAGGGCTGCGAGGCCACACCTGCCAGCACACTGTCATCGGCCATCAGCGAAATGGCAAAATTCCCGGTCAGACACATGCCGATAACTCCAACCCCTGGAACTCCATGTTTTTCACGAGTGTGCTGACAAAGGGCCTTGAGCCAATTCACAATCGGGCTGGAACGGTTTTTTGCAAACAGGGAAAATTCGCGCCGCATGCAAAACACCCGCACGAAATTGCCGACAAATGACAACCGCCCGATGGGTCCAAATAAATGCGGCATTATCACCGTAAACCCGGCCGCCTCAAGCTTGTCAGCAAGGCGCAGGGTTTCCATGCCGATACCGGGTAATTCCTGAATGAGGACAATTACCGGACCTTTACCCTTGGTGTAGACATCAAATTGGGCCGGTTTGCCGCCCATCGCATCGGATGAGAATTGAGATTTTTCATAGCCCTGGATCATGATCTCCCCCTCTTGAATGTTTCGGCCACATATTTTTGATCAAATCAACAGTCGGCCTTGCGCTACCATCGCCACATCACCGCCAATGCGTGCTTCGACAAGTGCATCGTTTTTTACCGTCAATTCAAGGCGGATCAACGATGGTCGGCCCATCTCATAGCCCTGCTCAATGGTATAGGCATGAACCCCATCGCCGGGAGTTTCGTTTTGCATCACTACACCTGAAAATGCGGCGATTGCCCCGCCGGTTGCCGGATCCTCGCGAATGCCGATGCCAGGCCAGAACATTCTGGCATGATAATCGTTGGTCGGGTCGGCGCATTCACGACAATAGACAAATGCATTGTTGTGATGGCCCTCACCGAATGCATCGGCCCACACGGTCATATCCGGTTCGATGCGGGAAATCGCGTCAAGACTACCCACCGGTATGATTGAAAACGGCACGCCAGCCGACCATTGACCGGTTGTGTGATCGTCAAAACCAATGTCAACCAGATTGAGCCCCAAGGCGTTGGCGACCATTTGATCGTCGCCGGTTTTACCACAGGGCTCGGGCATTTTTGGCAATACAAATGTTGCCCGGCCAGAATCGACCGCAAGCGATATGGAGCAACTGACCGCTCCCACTTTCTCTTCAAGAACAAGCGCGTAGTCGCCATCAGTGGCTTGCCCCAGTTCCCGCGCCAGCAATACGGCGGTGCCAACAGTCGGGTGACCGGCAAAAGGCAGTTCATTCTGAGGCGTGAAAATTCTGATCGCGGCACAGGCTGCTTCTGCATCAAATGAGGTTACAAATACAGTCTCTGACAGATTGAATTCACCGGCGATTTTCTGCATCGCGTCATCAGACAATCCTGCACCGTCGAATACCACGGCCAGGGGATTACCTTCTAGCGGCTTGTCGGTAAAAACATCGACAATGGCAAATCGGCGTTCCACATCGGCCTCCTATAACAACGTCGGATCAACACTGCGATTGACTACAGCTTTGACAGTCAGCCCCTGCACAATGATCGAAAAAAGCACCACTGCATAGGTGGCGGCCAATATCAACGGCTTTTCCGCAATAGCGGGCAAAGAAAGCGCCAGCGCAACAGATATGCCGCCACGCAGACCACCCCAGGTAAGAACAGGAATGGCCCCGGTGTTGAAGGTCTGTTTTATCGATAACAGCAGGATTGGCAGGGAAACTGATATAAACCGCGATGCAAGCACAAGGGGAATTGCGGAGGCCGCAATCCAGGCAAATGACGGTTCAAGCGAAATCACCAGCACCTCAAGCCCGATCAGCAGAAAAAGCACCGAATTGAGGATTTCGTCTATCATCTCCCAAAAACCGAACAAGTGTTTGCGGGTAAGCTCGCTCATGCCGTGTTTGGCCCCGTGATTGCCGATCAGAAGACCGGTGATCACCACTGCAATGGGGCCTGAAAGGTGCAGCCGTTGAGCCAGTGCATAGGTGCCTGCAACCACACCCAGGGTAATCAGGATTTCCAGCGAATATTCATCAATAGTCGCCATGGCCTTGTATGCAAGCCAGCCCGTCACCAGACCAAGCAGGGCACCAAGGCCTGCTTCAACAAAAAACAGTTCCGCAACAGTCAGGGCATCAACCGGATCATTGCCGGAACCCACTGCAATGGCCACCAGAATGGAAAACAACACCACGCCAACGCCATCATTGAACAGGGATTCCCCGGCAATTTTTGCCTCAATCGCGTGGGGAACATTGACCGATTTTAGCAGGCTGAGGACGGCGACCGGGTCGGTTGGCGAAATCAGAGCACCAAAAACAAGTGCCCACATATAGGGCACCTGAACACCAAAAAGACCAGTCACAAGCCAGAACCCGGTGCCAACCAGAAATGTCGAAATCAGAATACCACCGGTCGCCATCAACCCGATTGCCCAGCGCTGATCACGCAAATAATCAAAATCCACATGCAAGGCACCGGCAAACAGCAAAAATGCCAGCATGCCCTCCATGACGGTTGCGTAAAAATCAATCTGGCCGATGATGCCCTGAAGGGTTTCGGTAATGCCAAGATTTGGAATAAAAAACTCAAGCGCCAGAAGTGCCAAGGAAGCCACCAGCGCCATCAGCAACAGGCCAATCGTATGGGGCAGTTTCAAAAGCGAATGATTGATCCAGCCAAACAAAGCTGACAGGGCCAGAAGAAGAGAAGCGATTTCGAATATGGTCAGCATGAATCGTGGTCCGGGTTGATGGAGCGGAATATCGAACTACTATATGTCGTATCTGATTGAATTCAAACACACAATATCATTGTTTATGTGGTTGTCACAGGATAGACCGATAATGAATGCAGGCTTGACCAGATACAACTGCGGTTAGGGCCCGGGATTAATTTCAGATTTACTTTGGTGACACAATTTGTACATCCCTCTCGTTTTATGAGGGATAATTCAGTGAAGACAGCCCAGAATTTTAGTGGTTTCCTGCTGATAATCATTTGTTTCAGGCTTAAGAGCCTGATTTAAAAGTCCGGTGCCAGCCCTCTCCCCCGGCCCAACCACCCGATAACGGTACCCTGTGGGGTGGTTGGGCCGGGGGACTTTTAAATCGGACACTAAGTAATAGAGCTTTCTCCTTCGTTCTGTCCGTCATGCCCTGAGCCTTCGCAAATTTGCTAGAGTCAAACTCGGCAGATTTAAGCAGTTTTCTACCAGACAGCCTTTCTGATAAATCCGCCATGATAATATCGTTATGAAACCGCCACAGATCAATCAATGTCCGCACGGTAGAAGGTCCATACCGGAGACATGGGTTACAGTTTATAATTTTGATCTGAGGCGTCTGTTGTCAATTGATGCAGGCAGAAAATAATTTGGGGGCTGCTACGATTCAGCTTGACCATTCTGAATAATTTCACGCAACATCTTTGCTGGCAACAATGGAGTAATGCAGTGAAATTATCATCTTTGTCACAACGCCTGGGCGGCGAAGGGGCTGCTGCCTGGGATCTGCATTTTCAGGCCCTGGAAGCAGCTAAATCCGGTAAGGACATTATTGTTATGAGCGTCGGGGACTCTGACTATGACACGCCCGCGCCCATCGTTGAAACCTGTGTTGCAGCGCTCCGTTCCGGCGATACTCACTATTCGCCGGTTGCCGGTAGTGAAAAATTTCGAAATGCGGTAGCTACCCGCCATCAGGCAGCAACCGGCACAACGTGCGCACTTGAAAATGTTACCATTTGCGCCGGTACACAAAATGCACTTTTTAATGCTGCCATGATTGCGCTGTCTCCTGGCGATGAGGTGGTTGTTCTGGAACCAATGTACGTGACCTATGAGGCAACATTCAGGGCGTCGGGCGCCACAATTGTTCCGGTACCATGTCCTGCCGGAAACGATTTTCGCCCGGACCTTGATGTATTGCAGGCGGCCATCACCAACAAAACAAACCTTATTGCCTTTGCCAGCCCGGTAAATCCGACAGGGGCGGTGTTTCCCCGTTCTGATCTTGAGGCGATTGCACAAGCCGCTTGCCAGCATGATCTTTGGGTAATTTCAGACGAGGTTTATGCGGATTTGATATTCGACGGCAACCACATTTCAATTGCCTCTCTTGCGGGCATGAGCGAGCGGACAATTACGGTCAGCAGTCTGTCAAAATCCCATGCAATGCCAGGCTGGCGTGCCGGCTGGGCAATTGCGCCCGAACCATTCACAAACGAATTGCAAAAACTTATGCTTTGTTCCACCTATGGTTTGCCCGGGTTTATCCAACAGGCTGCAGCTTTCGCCCTGGAAAATGATCTCGATGAAGTAGATAATATCCGGGACGGCCTGCAACATCGCCGTGACCTGGCCTGTCGGATATTGGAGGAGTGTGCGTATTTGAAGTTTCAAATACCGCAGGCGGGCATGTTTCTCGTAATTGATGTTCAGGAAACCGGGCTTACCAGTGCTGAATTTGCTGAACGTTTGTACCGGAAAGAAGGTGTATCGGTCATGGATGGCAGTACATTCGGCCCCAGCACTGTAGGAACAATACGCGTAAGTTTTGCCATGTCCGACGAAATATTAAGCGATGGCTATAACCGTATTGTCCAATTTGCCAACAGTCTGGTCTGAGGAGCGTATTAATTCATGACCCTTGGAGAATATCTGGTAACCCTGCTTGAGGACTACGGCGTTGATACGGTGTTTGGCATTCCCGGTGTTCACACCGTTGAGATGTATCGCGGGCTGGCATCGTCTTCCATCCGCCATGTGACACCAAGGCATGAGCAGGGCGCGGGCTTCATGGCCGATGGTTATGCACGGGTAGGTGGAAAACCCGGTGTGGTGTTTGTCATTTCCGGCCCGGGCCTGACAAATGTGGCGACTGCGATGGGTCAGGCCTATGCGGATTCCGTTCCCATGCTGGTGATTTCTGCAGTTAATCCGCTGGGCAGCCTTGGACATGGTGAGGGGGAATTGCACGAAAGTCCCAATCAAAGCCTGCTTGTGTCCCAGGTCGCGGCATTTAGCTTCCGGGTTCTGGTGCCGGAGGATTTGCCAAAGGCTGTTGCACGGGCTTTTGCAACTTTCAGTGCTGCACGGCCCAGGCCGGTTCATATCGAAATTCCGGTCGATCTGTTTTCTGCGCCTGCTGATAGCCTGCCGCGTGCGCCCATTGTCAGAATACCACCACCGGGACCCGACAGGCAGGCCGTTGCAGAAGCCGCGGACCTTTGCAGTTCTGCAAGAAGCCCGGTGATTTTTCTGGGCGGAGGGGCTCGCCATGGAGCAACCGAAGCAACGAAGCTTGCCGAGCGTCTTGATGCGCCAGCCATCATGACGGTCAATGGTCGTGGTATTCTTCCTGCAGGCCATCCTCTTGAAGTTTCTGCAAGCCCGTCACTGAATGCTGTACGTGACCTGATGGCAAGGGCTGATCTCGTATTGGCATTTGGCACAGAGTTCGGGCGAACGGATTACAATGTGTTTGATCGCAGCGAACCGGAAGTGAATGCCCCCCTGATCCGTGCGGATATCGATCCTCTTCAAGTGGTACGGAACATAAACTGCTCAATCGCTCTGGTTGGCGATGCCAGGGCAACTCTTGAAGAATTAAACAATGCCCTGGGCCCCGAACGTGCTGATAATGGCGGAGCGGAACGTGCAAAACATGCCCGTGAGGCAGCACTTGGCGAGCAGGAACCTGAGTACCGGCAATTGATCAGTATTTTGGAAGAAATTGCATTTGCGATACCTGAAGCGACAGTTATTGGTGATTCTACTAAACTGACATATGCAGGCAACCTCTATCTGGCACGCAGCCGCCCGACAAGCTGGTTTGGTGCAGCAACTGGCTTTGGCGCGTTGGGCTACGGACTGCCAGCATCAATTGGCGCTGTTCTGGCAATGCCGCAAAATCCGGTTGTCTGCCTTGTTGGTGATGGCGGCTTGCAGTTCACATTGGCGGAACTTGGCACAGCTATGGAAATTGGCGGGCCACTGATTGTACTGGTTTGGAACAATCGTGGGTATGGCGAGATCAAGTCGGCAATGATTGGAAAAAATGTCAATCCGGTTGGTGTGGATCTGTTGACGCCGGATTTTGTCGCTATCGCCAGAAGCTGGGGTATGCAGGCCAACAAGTTGGAGAAACCCGATGATCTGACAGTCTTGCTGCAAGACGCTGTGAAATCAGGGCAACCGACATTGATAGAAATTGATGAGACACTATATTTTTGAGAGGGAACACAGTTTCTAAAGCCGGAATTTGTGCTGGGCCATTTTGCTGCTTATAAACTCGCCCATATGTTCAACCAGGGCCTCAAGCTCTGGCATGCTTTTTCTTTGTTGAGAACGGTGAATTGCCAGTTCGACCGGCGGCAGCGGGGCAAAGCCATCGATATCATCAATCACAATCAGCTCGTCGGTGATTGCACCCGCCGGAAATGCGGAAACAGCAAGGCCTGCAATCACCGCCGTTCGAATGGTTGCGACACTGTCGCTGACATATTCCTCGCGCCACAGCCTGCCGAGTGATTCCAGATGGCTGATTACGTGGCTGCGAAACGGGCAGGGTTGAGAAAATAACCCGACTGGAAGAAATTCTCGCTTCAAACAGCGCAGGTCCTTGTTGGCAACCCAATGCAGCGGTTCTTTCCATATCTGTCCCGCAGGTTCCAGCCCGTCTCCGGTAATAGAGACACAGACATCCAGTTCACCGGATTTGATTTGTGCTCGAAGCCGGTTGCTCGGAGCTGCAACCAGCTTGATTTGAACATCACTGTACATTTCTTTGAAATTGGCCAGAACCACATTCAGGCCGGATTCAGCAAACCATTCAGGAATTCCAACACGAACCTCGCCGGAAAGATCAGGAGACGACAAATAGAGCGTTGCCTCGTCGTATACAGCCATGATTCTCTTCGCATAGATCACAAGCCGCTTGCCGTGACGTGAAAGCCTGACAGGTTTCCCGCGCCCACCCGGCTTAAACAACTCCCGTCCCGATCTGTCCTCAAGCCGTTTCAGCTGTAAACTCATTGTTGGTTGAGGAATATTCAGGCTAAGGGCGCCTTCGCTTAAGGAAGAGGATTCAGATACTGCTATTAGCGAGCGCAGCAACCCGATATCAAGACGCCCGATTTTGTGTTTGGGTTTCCACTTGTTGGATGCATTGTGATAGTTCATGAATCGCCGCCTATTTAGTTCCTAAATACAGTTATAAACCAAATTCGCGTTCCAAT
>QIIJ01000310.1 GCA_003232595.1 Aurantimonadaceae bacterium
TGATATACGCCTTGCCCATCGCGAGGGCTTTGCTTCGGTCGAACATCTCAAACGGTACACAACACTTGGCATGGCGACCGATCAGGGTAAAACCTCCAATATTACAGGGCTGGCTATTATGGCGGAGGCCCGCAAACTTGATATTCCCGAGGTTGGCACGACCAGGTTTCGTCCACCATTTACACCGGTCGCCATCGGTGCGATTGCCGGTGAAAATTATGGCCATTTACGGGCTCGCCGATTAACGCCAATGCATGACTGGCATGAAAGCCGCGGTGCAAACCTGGTCGCCAACGGGTTGTGGATGCGCCCGGAGGCCTATTGTAATGCTGGCGAGACAATTGAGCAGGCCTATGTCCGCGAGGCAAAAGCTGTACGACAAAGTGTCGGGCTGGTCGATGTTTCAACTCTTGGAAAGATTGACATCCAGGGCCCGGATGCGACCGAGTTCATCAACCGCATCTATTCTAACCCCTTTGCCAAACTGCCTGTCGGAAAGGCGCGCTACGGGCTGATGTTACGCGAGGACGGGGTTTTGTTTGATGATGGTACGACCTGGCGATTTGATGAGCATCATTATTTGATGACCACCACAACGGCTAATGCCGGGCCAGTAATGAGCCATCTTGAATACCATCTTGATGCTGTCTGGCCCGAATTCAAAGTCTCGCTGGTCTCAGTTACAGACCAATGGGCCGGGATTGCCGTTGTCGGACCGGATTCGCGTAATGTGCTGCAATATTGTGTCGATGGCACTGATGTGAGTAATGAGGCCTTTCCCTTTATGGGCGTTCGCGACGGCATGATCGGGGATATTCCGGTCAAAATTGCCCGGCTGTCATTTTCCGGTGAAATGGCCTTTGAAGTCTTCTGCGGCGCGCTGCATGGCGCAGCACTCTGGAAGGCACTGATGGAAGCCGGGGAGGCCTTTGACATCGTGCCTTACGGTCTGGAGGCGCTCACTACCCTGCGCATTGAAAAGGGCCATGTTGCCGGTTCCGAGCTTAGTGGCCGCACTACGGCAGGTGATTTGGGACTTGGCGGTATGGTATCAGCAAAAAAGCCTTATATCGGCTCGGTTCTGGTGCAACGCGAAGCATTGCATGAGACTGATCGTGAACAATTGATTGCCGTTAAGTCATTGGATGGGCAAAGAATTCAAGGCGGCAGTCATATTGTGGCATCTGCCGACAAGGGAAAACCCGGCGAAAGCCTTGGTCATGTGACTTCAGCCTGCTTTTCACCGGAACTCGATTGCTATGTGGCGCTTGCACTGTTGAAAAACGGGCGGGCGCGACACGGCGAAAACCTCTACGTAGCCAGCCCGGTGCGCGGCACCCACAGTGCAGTTGAGATCATAAGTCCGCACATGGTTGACCCGGAAGGGAACCGGATGCATGGCTGATTTTACCTCACCTCTCGATAAAGTAGCCATTGCCGGGGTCTTCGGGCGCAGCACTGATGAACCCTTAGTGCTTTCGCACCGGATTTGCACCGGCCTTGCCCAAGTCACTACCTGGCCGGAAAGTTATAAAAAGGCTGCATCCGCTGTGAAACGGGTAACAGGACTAAAATGGCAACAGGGTCATGCCTCTCCCGGCAATGATAAATACGCGCTGCTCTCCACCGGGCCCGGTCGCGCGCTGCTTGAGGCATTTCAACCTGGATTGGTGGAAAAATTACGCAAATTCATACCACCTGAATTCGGTGCCATAACCGACCTTTGCCATGGGCGGGTGGTTGTGCGGATCAGCGGAAAAAAAGCGGAATGGGTTTTGTCAAAAGGCATCGCGGTGGATTTTTCGACCGCCGCTTTCCCCGTTGAAACCGCAATAATCACCAGCCATCACGATACGGGCCTGGTTGTCCGCCGGGTTGATGATCAGTGCTTTGATATCTTTGTCTTTACCAGCCTTGCCCGGGATTTCTGGCATTGGCTGGAAAAGGCTGCCGCCGAATGCGGCTACGAGGTTCGGGCATGAGTGACAGGCCGCTGGCCGGATTGCGGATTATTGAAATCGCCTCGATCGGGCCAGGGCCGTTTGCAGCAATGATGTTTGCTGATCACGGTGCCGATGTCATTCGAATTGATCGACCGGGCGGTGCCAATACCGGCGTTTCTCACCGCAGCAAAGACCCGATGTTGCGCGGTCGTCGGCTTGTGGAACTTGATCTTAAACAGACTGACAATGTCGATAAGGTATTGGGACTTGTTGAAAATGCGGATGTTTTGATTGAAGGCTACCGCCCCAGTGTGATGGAGCGGCTGGGCCTCGGGCCTGATGTGGTAATGGCGCGAAACAAGGCTCTTGTTTATGGCCGAATGACCGGTTGGGGACAGGAGGGGCCACTGGCTAAAGCCGCCGGCCATGACATCAATTACATCGCGCTCACCGGCGCGCTTGATGCGGTCGGGACAAAGGCCTCCGGTCCGGTGCCTGCGCTCAACCTGATTGGTGATTTTGGCGGCGGCGGCATGTTGCTGGCCTTCGGAGTAGTGAGTGCCATCCTGAAGGCGAAACTATCCGGCAAGGGTTCGGTAGTGGACGCTGCCATGATAGACGGGGCCGCCCTTCTCATGACAATGCCATTCGGGCTCAAGGCCGCCGGATACTGGCCCGGCGGACGTGAGGAAAACCTTCTTGATGGTGGAGCGCCGTTTTATGGCACCTATCAGACTTTGGATGGCAAGTGGGTGGCAATCGGAGCCATTGAAGAACCGTTCTGGCTGGAACTTTGTCAATTACTGTCGCTGGAAGGTGATATTTTGTCACGACGCATGGACCCTTCCACCTGGCCCGAGATTAAAGCCATGATCTTGGAAAAAATCAGTGCCAAATCCCGCGCCGAATGGGTGGTTGAATTCGAAGGGTCCAATGCCTGTTTTGCACCGGTCATGTCGATGGATGAGGTGGAAGATCACCCCCACATTGCCGCGCGATCGGTGTTTCAGAATGTGGACAATATTCTTCAACCGGCGCCTGCCCCGCGTTTTAATGGGCAAACTCCCAAAGCAGCTCCTGTGGATTTATCATTGCAGAATATTGACGATATAATTGACGAATGGTCGTAAATTCAACGGTCGATGATATCATCCAACGGACACCATGTTGCGCCCGGCATTTTTTGACTTGTACAATGCATCATCGGCCCGTTTCATTATCGTTGACAAATCATGATCGTCATCAAGCAGGGTCGCAACACCCATACTGGCAGTTACTTCAATCTTGGTGATATCGGCAAATACCGGCGTCGTCTCAATGACAAGACGCACTCTTTCCGCAAAATTCTGTGCGCCTGTTTTGTCGGTTTCCGGCAACAGAATTGCAAATTCTTCACCGCCAACACGACCAGCAACATCGATGCCGATACGTGACAGGCTCTGGCATATCTGGCCAATGGCCGTGATCACCGTGTCGCCCGCTCCGTGACCATGGGTATCATTAATATTTTTGAAACGGTCCAGATCAAGCATCACCAGCGACATGACATGGCCATAACGGCGGCTGCGGCGAAACTCTGATGAGGCCCGCTCCATAAACCGGCGACGGTTGGCAAGACCTGAAAGCGCATCGGTATCTGCGAGCCTGCGAAGTTTTTCTTCAAGTTTGCTTCTGCGGGAAATTTCTGCCTCTAACGACGCACGGACCATTTCAAGTGCCCGGTTGTTTTCATCCATCAAAGTTGTCTGTTGCTCCAGCATTTCCCTGGCGTGGCTGAGTGAAGTCACATCATTTATGGTTATCACCAGCAAACCATCAACAGGTGAGACCGATATGTTCAGTACCAGTGAGCGTACTTGTTGCCTGTGGAAAATCGTGGCCGATTCAACAGCCCCGAATTTAAGAGCCGTTCGCATCATTGAACGCGTCTTACGACAGTCAAGTATAGATATTTTGCTGACCGGATACCCTGCGGATAAATCCTCTTGATCCACCAGCCTTAAAAATGCTGAATTGGCCAGACTTATACAATACCCGGTCGGCCTTCCCTTGCTGTTGTGTGCCATCTCGACAATGGCAATTGCTGCTGTGGAAAATTCAAACCCGTTCACAGTTTGCGTATTAATTGTGTCCTGCAACATTTTCTGCTGTGCAATCATCCCCGTACCTGACTATCGCAATGATTGTAATTTAATAACACACACTTATTTCTAAAATGTTACCGCGCAGAAGAGGTCGTTCTGGCAGGTAATTTTCCTGCGGAAACGCAAATTCCGGCCAATAACGGCGTGAAATCAGATAATTAGCAATGACCCAGAGTTTGAATTCTAGCCGTTCCGGGTATCGTCCTCATCATCCATCGGGCGTACAAAGGTCGCCAGGGTAATTGGTTTGGGTGAGAGATGGTGGGTGTTGCGTCGTTCTTCGGCAACTGTTGCGTCAGGTTTTCGCGATTGTTTAAATACCACGTCTCCGGCAAGGCCGAAGGCTTTTCGGAGTGCCGGTCGGTTGCAGGTGGAGGCAATTATCAGCCCCAGATGATGTAGATGTCGCCGCTCATAACAAAAGGCCGCCAGTTGGGCCCGTTGCGGCTCTGGAAGGTCGGCTGCTACACTGGCAGCATCCACCGGATTGCTGTCATGCATTTGCCCGAGAATTTCTTCCGGGATCGGGCACTGTTCCTCATTAAGACGATGAACGTTAGAAGCGGTCACGAGAAAGCCTACGGTTAGGTTGCGTTTCGTTACTATTCACCACCGGTGGTTAACAATTGGTTTACGAAGGTAAAGGGAATTTAAGGGTTTAGAGCGTTTTGTGCTTAATCAGGTTCATTTGATCAAATAATAAGGACAGGGATCAAACATTTGTAGCACCCTCACAGTTTTACCTGATATTCCGCCAACCCGGCTACATCCACATCAACCGCCAGCACCCTGCCCGCATCGGGCTGTTTGGCCAGCGCTTCGTCGCTCAACCGGTCGCGGGCCGAGGTGATATAGAGGCGTTTTAAATCTTTGCCGCCAAATGCCGGGCATGTTGGTTGCTGAACAGGTAGATCGATAACGCGCTCTTCAACGCCGTTTGGGTCGTAGCGCACAATTTTCCAGCCGCCCCACTGGGCATTCCACAGATATCCGTCGCTATCCACCACCGAGCCATCGGGGTTTATACCCTTGTCGCTGAGGTCGATATGGACCTCCCTGTCGCCAACCGGATTGCCCTCATCATCAAGCGACCAGCGCCAGATCAGGCGTTTTACCGTGTCCGAGACATAGGCAAATTTCCTGTCCGGCGAAAAGCATGTGGAATTGGGCACAGTGACCGGGTGGAAGATTTTGTCGAGCCTGCCATTGTGATAGCGATAATAGGCCCCTGCGCCGGGTTCGAGATTATAGCCCATAGTACCAATCCAGAAGGAACCATCGGGTGCCGTTCGCCCGTCATTGGAGCGGGTCTGGTTGTTGTCGGCTTCCATCGACGTGAGTGTTTCCCAGGAACCGAGGTTGATATCGAATTTCTGCAAGCCGCTGGCGGTGGCAACAAGCAGTGTATCGTGATCAATCCATCCGGCAGCCGATGCCGCTTCGCCAAACAGGAATTCGCGCGGCTGTTCGCCTTCCGCATTGGTCGAGTGGAGCTTTCCAGCGGGAATATCAAACCAATAAAGCCGCTCGCGTAACGGATGCCACAACGGTCCTTCGCCAAGGGTGCAATGATCGCCGAAGATTTTGAAGTCAGTCATGGTTCACCTCAATATTGAGTTTATCCGGTCCTCAATGATTATCACGGGGAATTATGGTGGTGACATTGCGGTATTTGGTTGCCGGTTTCAGCACCATTCCCTCGTCGAACTGGTCAACAATATCGCGCTGTATTTCCTGCCACGGGGTCTGGTGATCGGGCACATAGTCCAGCCCGCCATTGGCGAGAATTTCCGCAATTTCCTTCTTGCGCCGGGCAAGCTCTTCATCCGGGATCATAATATTGGCGGTGCTGTTGTTTAAATCAATGCGCAGCATATCGCCGGTTTGAACCAGCGCCAGCCCGCCGCCAATCGCCGCTTCCGGGGCGGCATTGAGGATTGAGGGCGAACCGGAGGTGCCCGATTGACGACCGTCGCCGATACAGGGCAGATCTGTAATTCCCTGTTTGATCAGCGCATCCGGCGGCTGCATATTGACCACTTCGGCCCCGCCAGGATAGCCGATTGGCCCCGCCCCGCGCATGACGAGAATGGTGTTTTGATCAATATTGAGAGAAGCATCATTGATCCGGGCGTGGTAATCCTCACGTCCGTCAAAAACCATGGCGCGACCCTCAAAGGCGTTTTCATCGCCGGGTTTTGAAAGATACCGGGCACGAAAATCGTCTGAAATCACGCTTGTTTTCATGATCGCCGTATCAAACAGATTGCCTGAGAGATTGAGAAAACCGGATTTTTCCAGCATCGGGCTGTCATAAGCGTGGATAACCTCGCGGTCGAGGGTTTCTTTGCCCGCGCAATTCTCGCCGATGGTTTTTCCGTTGACGGTCATTGCATCCGGGTGGGGCAGGCGTCCGGCCTTTAGCAGTTCGTGAATGACCGAGGGCAACCCGCCCGCGTGGTGATAATCCTCGCCAAGGAAACGCCCCGCCGGTTGTAAATCAAGCAGCAGGGGAATATCATAACCGATATCCTGCCAGTCCTGATTATCAAGCTCGACACCGAGATGATTGGCGATGGCCTTTAAGTGTATCGGTGCGTTGGTCGACCCGCCGATGGCTGAATTGGCGACAATGGCGTTTTCAAACGCCGCGCGGGTCATGATGTCCGAGGGTTTTATATCTTCGAACACCATCTCGACAATACGTTTGCCGGAATGATAGGCTGCATTGGCGCGCTCCTTGTGAACGGCTGGAATGGCGGCGGAACCGGCAA
>QIIJ01000424.1 GCA_003232595.1 Aurantimonadaceae bacterium
TATCGGCCAGAATTTCAAAATCGAGAATTTCCATCGGCAATAGCGGGCTGTTGTCAATTGCAGCTGATCAGGTAAGCATCACCAGAAAGCTTGATGGTATGGCCTTTGGCAATGCTGGTGAGGTTCGCATTGGGCTTAAGGTTCTGCCGTTGCTCAGCGGCAAATTCCAGGTGGAATCAGTTCTGATTGCCGATGCGTTGATTGATGTAAAATCAATCCGCCCGGATATTAGCGGCCCGCGGACAATCTGGCCTGATGCGCTGCACCTTGAGAAATTGATGCAAATACCGGCAAAACGGCTGCACTACTGGGCGAACGAAATGACAACCGCCGGGTTGAAAAAGCTGACATGGCGCAACCTTCGTCTCAACTCCATCTATCCTTCGGCTGATAAATCAACCGATTTGATAGTCCATCTAATGGAAATCAAGAATGGGAATTCCGGCGATCTGTCTATAGAACTTAATGCATCGCTCGATGGCCGGGCTATAAACCTTTCCGGCAATTGGACAAAGACCAGTGAGGGGTTTTCTCTTAATTTTAGTGTTGTCGGGCTGGATGCCAGCGATATTATTGAAAGCGCTTCAAGAAGCAGCAACGGTTTTGTCGGCCTGGATGCGCCTTTGCGCATTTCCTATTCACATCCCTATGATGAAAACCTTCGGCCACTTCAGTCGACCATCCGGCTGAATTTTGATCCCGGACTGATCAGGTTTGACCGGAACGATATTGCCGAGTTTTCCGGCGGCCAGCTGAATTTGAGGATTATACCTGAAAAAAACCAGATTGAACTGGAAAAATCGCCAGTAAAATTTGGCGCGACAAGTGCTGTGCTTACCGGCGGTATCAGGTTTCCTCTTACTTCTTCAGGTCATGATACAAGCGCTCGCCTGGCCGCTGCCACCAACATAGTGGACGGTATTGAAAGTGCTGACAATCTTGTAAAACCGACATTTGAATTCATCGCCAACAATATCATTGCCAGTCCATCCGACTCGCCAGAAGAACCTGTCCAGGCCTCCCTGAAACTGGCAGGTACTATCGATGCGGTGGGCAAAGTTCTCGAACTGAGCGATATTCAGATATTGAGCGAAGGGGGCGATCTTCAAGGTGCGGGCAGAATTGGATTTAGCGGTGAAACACCGTCATTGGCATTGGCTCTTGATATTCCCAATATCAGTATGTCCGCTTTAAAACAGTTATGGCCATTGTTTGTAGCCCCGGGCGCCAGGCGCTGGATACTAAAAAACCTCACTGGTGGAACGGTGTCCAAAGCACGGATAACTGCAGCTATTCCAGCAGGAATATTGGGGAAACTGCAGGATGGCAAAAAAATTGCACGTGATCAATTGAATATTGAACTGGATGTTGAGGGTGTTGATATCACCCTTCCAGACGATCTCCCTGCAATTACTGCGGCAAAAGGTACTGTAGTCTTATCCGGGATGGAGACGCTGATCAATCTGGAAGGTGGGAAAATCATTCAGGAGAATGGCGAAACTGTAGAAGTCGAAGGCGGTCGAATGGAAATTGGTAATTTTCAGCTGAGGCCTACAATGGCAAAAGTCGACCTTTCGCTTGTTGGCAGCGCGCCGGATATATTGAGAATTGGCAGCCGCAATCCTTTGCAGGTCGCCAGGGTTATCAATATTGATCCTGATGAAATTTCGGGCGATGCAACTGTAGATATAAGCATTGGGTTTCCACTGCAAAAGGAGTTCACCGACAACAATATTGACTGGTCAGCGGATATCAAACTCAAACGGGTAAGCTTGGAAAAACCACTGGCGGGCTACAAGATCACCAGGGCGAATGTTGCGATCAAGGCATCGCCAGGTATTGCAACAATCAACGGCAATGCGCTTGTTGATGGAATTCCTGCCAAACTTGCCCTGTCAGAACCATTTGGATCTGACCCAAAAGGATCCATAAAGCGCAGCGTCAAACTTTCTTTGGATTCCAAAGCCCGGCTCAAACTCGGACTGGATCTTGATGGCATATTAGTAGGCCCGGTTTCGGCTTCTTTCGAAGAAAGCGGGGGTCAGGAATTCAGAAGGTTCAATGTTGATCTGACCCGTGCCACATTGACCTTTCCCTGGGCTAACTGGGTAAAGGGGAAAGGAATTAAAGCATCAGCGAAATTTGATATGCGTACCGATAATGGCATTACAAAAATTCGAAATTTCGAATTGGCGGGGAAAGGTTTCGGGATATCCGGAATCATTGATCTCGACAAAAAAGGCCTGAGGAGCGCAAAGCTGTCCAGACTGTCCCTCAACAGAGGGGATAATATCCAAATCAGTGCAAGGCGCACAGGCAGAGGTTATATAGTTGATGCGCGGGGGAAATCCTACGACGCACGGGCAATTATCAACCAGGTCATCAACAAAGGCACACCGAAATCCAAAGCAACAAAGGGTTTTCCGATTACCCTTAAAGCCCAGATCAGCAATGTTCTGGGGTTCGGTGGAGAAACCCTGAACAATGTCACATTGCATTATTCAGAAAAGAGCGGGCGATTGGCGAATGCTTCGATGGAAGGTCTTGCAAGTGGAAGGGCAAAAACCTCCCTGTCAATCAAACCCAAAAAAGGCGAAACCATTACAACCCTGGTAAGCGACAATGCCGGTTCTGCCCTGCGGTTTCTTGATATTTACAAGAAGATAAAGGGCGGTTCGCTGACCGCTTCCCTGCGCCAACAGGGCAATGGGCCGCATAAAGGTAAAGTCATCCTGAAAAACTTCAACATTACCGGAGAACCTAGATTGAAGCGACTTTTATCCGTCAAACAGGCGAAGCCTTCCGACGATGGCCGAGCCCAGACTGTCATTGATGCCAAACCGTCGGCAAACCCTGAAGATCTTGAAGTTACCTTCGTGTCGGCTGATATCACCAAATCCACAAATGCGCTCTCCATCGAAAACGGGATTCTGAGGGCGGGTGATGTCGGATCAAATTTTTCAGGCAACGTTTACGATGCTTCCGGCAACATGAACATGAAGGGCACATATCTTCCCGGCTACGGGCTGAACCGGATTGCATCAAAAATACCGATTGTGGGGCTGGCATTTGGCGATGGCACCAAGCGCGGATTGCTTGGCATCACTTACCGGCTGCGTGGCAAGGCGAAGAACCCTAAAATTCAGGTTAACCCGATATCGGTGATTGCGCCGGGCATTTTCCGAAAAGTTTTTGAGTTCAGATAGTTATTCCGGACGTACCAGTACATGACGTTTTTTGCCTACCGATAATTTGATCACCCCATCACTGGTAACCTGATCTATACCAAGTATTGCACGTTCATCTGAAACGGAAATGTCATTGATCCGGACGCCGCCGCCCTTAATATGACGCCTTGCCTCGCCATTAGATGACGCCAGGCCGGCATTCACCAGAAGGGACAATATTCCCATGCCTGAAGCAAGATCAGCACGCGCCACAATGATGGTGGGAAGATTAGCGGAAAGCGCTCCCTCTTCAAATGTTTTGCGGGCAGCTTCGCTTGCCTTTTCAGCATGCTCACCGCCATGCACCACGGCAGTGATTTCTGTTGCAAGAGTTTTCTTTGCCTCGTTTAACTCAGCCCCTTCCAAAGACGCAAGCCTGCCCACCTCATCCAGTGGCAGGGTAGTGAATAATTTCAAAAAACGCCCCACATCGGCATCGTCCACATTGCGCCAGTATTGCCAGAAATCGTAGGGCGAAAGCATATCCGCATTGAGCCAAACGGCACCATCGGTGGTCTTGCCCATTTTGGCACCGGAAGAAGTGGCAAGCAGTGGCGTGGTTAGCGCAAAAAGTTCCGGCGTCCCACTACGCCGGCCAAGATCAACGCCGGAAACAATATTACCCCACTGGTCAGAGCCACCCATTTGCATGCGGCAACCATAACGGCGGTTAAGCTCGACAAAATCATAGGCCTGCAGGATCATGTAGTTGAATTCAAGAAACGACAGATGTTGTTCGCGCTCAAGCCGAAGTCTGACAGAATCTCGGGCCAACATGGCATTGACCGAAAAATTTATACCGTAGTCGCGCAGAAATTCAACATAGTTGATCTTCAACAGCCAGTCCGCATTGTCGGGCATAACCGCATCGCGTTCGCCATCGCCGAAGGTTAAAAACCGGTCAAAGACCTTTCTGATTCCGGCCTTGTTTTCGGCAATATCGTCAACGGACAGCATTTTCCGACCCGCGTCTTTGCCCGATGGATCGCCCACCATTGTCGTACCGCCACCCATCAGCGCGACCGGGCGATGGCCGGTTTTTTGAAGCCAGAGCAACAGCATAATTTGTACCATGGAACCAACGTGAAGGCTGGGTGCTGTGCAATCAAATCCGATATAGGCCGAGACAATTTCCTTTTGAAACAGCGTATCAAGACCGGCATCATCAGAGGTCTGATGAATAAAGCCGCGCTCACTCAATGTATGCAGGAATTCGGATTTGAAGCTGGTCATTTTGGTATTCCAGGGTTGTTTTGGCCATAATCAGCCTCTATCAGGTTGAATAACAATATTCACTTAAAATCGCGGCACCGGCGAAAAAGGACGAAAACTGTGACATTAATGCGGGCAATTGGACTTATGAGCGGCACGTCAATGGATGGCATTGATATCGCGCTGATTGAAACTGACGGGGATGCAGCCGTGAAATTCGGCCCGTCTGGCGATTACCCCTATAATGAGGAACAGCGCATTCTGATTGAGCAGGGACTTCATGATGCCACCAGCATCGGGGATGACCGTAATGATCGACCGGGAAGCCTTACCACACTTGAGCATCAATTGACCCTGCTGCATGCAGATGCGGTCCACGATTTTCTGGAACGAAACCAAATCAGTGCTGATAGTGTTGATGTCATCGGCTTTCATGGCCAGACTGTTCTGCATCGCCCACAGCAGGCGCTCACAGTACAGCTGGGTGATGGTGCTTTGCTGGCCGACAAGACCGGCATTGATGTGGTATTTGACATGCGGGCTGCGGATGTGGCGGCTGGCGGCCAGGGCGCACCATTGGTTCCGGCCTATCATCGTGCTCTTGCCGCATTACCGTCCCTTGACTGGGATCGCAATAGTCCGGTGGTGTTTGTAAATGTAGGCGGTATTTCGAACATTACATATATTTCCGCTAGTGGTGAGTTGATTGCCTTCGATACCGGCCCAGGCAACAATCTCATTGATCAGTGGATGCATGCTGAAGCCGATGTGCCATATGATTTAGATGGCGAAGCCGCCTCAAGAGGTGTTGTTGATATCGATATATTAAAACGATACCTGGCAAAGCCGTACTTTCAAAAACCCTTGCCAAAGTCGCTTGACCGCTCGGATTTTGAGCCCCTGACACCAGGCGAGCTTGCCGTTGAAGACGGTGCCCGTACACTTGCCCGGCTGACCGCTGAAACCATTAATGCTGCAATTGCACAACTGCCGGAGGTTCCTTCAAAGTGGGTTATCTGCGGTGGCGGGCGAAAAAACGGGGTGATTATGCAGGATTTACACGATCTGGCGACAGAAACAGGTGGCAGCGTTGTGGCTGCCGAACTGGCTGGATTTAACGGAGATGCAACTGAAGCGCAGGCATTTGCCTATCTCGCTGTGCGATCATTGGTGAATCTGCCCCTGACATTTCCTGGAACAACGGGTTGTTTGAAAGAAACTTTCGGCGGTGTTCTGGCCTCAACATCCGAGAGCTCCAGCGGCAAGAGAATGAAATTCGGCTGAATTGGTGCCAGAATTGCCACATTTGCCCGTTAAGATCACTAATCCCAAAATCAGTACTTGATTATACGTATGGTTCGTTGAATAAATGCAGACTCGTTTGTTGCTGCAGGTGGTGCGATTCTCATGAAAAAATTCTTGCTGCAATTCTTCACATGGTGGAATGGACAGACACTTGGTACCCGGTTTTATACCTGGCGCAAAGGCGAGCGCGTGGGTGAGGATGGTTTTGGCAATATCTACTACCAGAACAGCCAGGGCAAACGCTGGGTGATCTACAATGGACTGGCCGATGCCAGCGCGATTGGGCCGGGTTGGCACGGCTGGATGCACTATCGCAGTGACACACCACCCACCAAAGAAAATTACAAGCCGAAAGACTGGCAGTTGCCCCATCAGGCAAATATGACTGGCACAGTAGCTGCCTACCGGCCCAAGGGTGCCATGGCCTCCCAGGAAAAACGCCCCAGGGTGACAGGAGATTATGACGCATGGGCTCCGTAACACCGATAACCGGCCGCAAAGATCCGACCAAGCAGGTCTGGAACACGAAAACCTATGGCGAGAATACCCGTTTTGTCAGCACTCTGGGCAAAGGCGTCATTGGTTTGCTTGATCCCAAGGAGGGCGAGCGTATTTTGGACCTCGGCTGCGGTGATGGCGTGCTTACCGAGGAAATTTCAAGCTATGGCGCTGATGTGGTTGGCATCGACGGAAGCGAAAATTTTGTTGAGACCGCTCGTTCCCGTGGCATTGATGCGCGAAATGTCGATGGTCATCAACTCGAATTTGACCGCGAATTTGATGCAGTGTTCTCGAACGCCGCCCTGCACTGGATGCTGAAACCTGAAAAAGTGATTAGTGGTGTTGCCCGCGCTTTGAAACCTGAAGGCCGTTTTGTTGGTGAATTTGGCGGTTTCGGCAATGTGGCAGCAATTTCAGCGGCGTTAAATGCGGTAGGTGCATCAATGGACGGCGATTTGTCGCTTGCCGGGCCGTGGTATTTTCCGACAAGTGAAGCCTACTCGAAATTACTGGGTCAGGGCGGGTTTGAGGTTACCTATATCAGCAGTTTTTACCGCCCAACAAGGTTGCCTACCGAGATTCGGGGTTGGCTTGAGACGATGCGGGCGCCGTTTTTTGAGCAGTTCGGCTCTGAAATTGAAACAGCCTACGACCGTGTTATCGCTGCCCTACGCCCGTCATTGTGTGATCAAGAGGGCAACTGGATTGCAGACTATGTCAGACTGCGTTTTTCGGCGAAACTTGTCGGGTGACCAATACCATGTCTGCCCTCCGCCGGATTTTCGAAAACTTAAGCAGCGTTGCGATTACAGTAGCAGTGACAATCGCTGTATCGATGCCTGTAATTCCGCTTCTCATGGCCGATGACAAAATCGAAAACCGCGTTGCAGTATTTTCCGGTATCGACAAAATTACCGGTCGGATCATTACATTTGATGTTTATGTGGACGAAAACAGTTCAGTTTGGTGCCCTGCAGGTAACCCCGCGGGTGTGTTACTCCCGGCCCGCGACCGAAGCACAAAAGACCACTTCATTCATTGAAGTTGATGAAATCACATTGGAGCGCAAAATCAAGCGCCTGTTTACCGGCTGGATGTTTGCTGACAGCCCGGCCCTTAATGCTGTTGAACATCCGATCTACGATGTATGGCAATGGATTCTACAGTCTCGGCACCCACTTCAGGTTAAATCACAGATCCTGTTGCAACAGGGGCAGGCTGCGGCCCCTGATCGACCCTGATGCAACCTCGCCAACAAGATGCGCGCCCATCCGCTCATAGAACCCTTGTGCAAAGGGATCGGATTCAATCATCAATCGTGTTGCATTCCGGCATTTTGCGAAGTCCAAGCCCCATTGATAAAGAACGCGCCCCGCACCACTGCCAATTGCCTGCGGGTCAACAAACAATTTGCTGATTTCAGCGACCCGGCTGTTAATGGCCACTTCAACAATGCCTGTAATGTATTGCGTAGTTGCACTCACTTGTACCATTTCCGACATAAGCTGTTCAGGAGTAAATGTCAGCTCAGCGCGGCAGGCCTCGCCCCAATGAGCCTTGGATCGTTTGATCATTTCATTGATCTGATCAAGTTCGTCCGGTTCAGGTTTTCGCAGCATCATGGCAATCCTCTGTGCCCAACAACACATCACAATTCATTACAGTGTGACACAATATGGTCACAAGAAAACACAATCAGCGCCACTAAATTGGCAAACCTTGGTCCAAGTCACCTGATTATCTGGAATAATTGAAAATCAGCTTTATCGGGGGATCGATAATGACCAACGCCCATTATATTGTCCAGCAACCGGATGAGAAATCCATACAGTCAAGTGCTACCTATCTGTCAGCACTGCATTTTTGCCTTATGGCTTTTGCCATAGTCTTGTCGTTGGTCACAATTGTCTTTGCGACAATTAATACAGCAATGGCCAAAACTCACCAACCGGTGCAACTGGCAGGACTTGTCACGCCCAATGATATGAATATGGGTTCTTTGCTTATGCCATCGACTGAGCCTGGCCGCTATGTCGAGGCACCCCGACTTAAAACAGACGTTGATATCGATATATCCGGGCCGATTGCCCGGGTGCGGGTTACCCAGCGGTTTGTAAACCCGGGCAAGGGCTGGGTCGAGGGTATATATGTCTTTCCGCTGCCGGAAAATTCGGCGGTCGACGGGTTGAAACTGCAGGTTGGTGACCGCTTCATTGAAGGGATCATCAAAAAGCGCGAGGAAGCCCGCCAGATTTATGAAAAGGCCAAGCGTGAAGGCAAAAAAGCGGCATTGCTAGAACAGCAGCGTCCAAATATCTTTACCAATGCTGTGGCCAATATCGGGCCAGGCGAAACAGTCATTGTCCAGATTGAATATCAGCAGACCATCAAACAGTCCTCCGGCGAATTCTCCTTGCGGTTCCCTATGGTTGTTGCCCCACGTTATTCGTCGCGCCCGGTGGTGCAGAATGTCCGGTTTGACGGCCAGTCCGGCTGGGGTAAAGTCAACGATCCTGTGCCGGATCGTGAATCAATTTCTGCGCCGGTTCTTGATCCTGAAACCAACGCCAAGATAAACCCGATTTCTCTTTCTGTTCGTCTTGCTGCCGGATTTCCGCTGGCAACTGTGGTCAGCCAGTTTCACAAAATGGTAGAAAAGCAACTCGATGACGCTACCCGAATTCTGACGCTTGATGCGGGAGAGGTGCCTGCGGATCGTGATTTTGAATTGACCTGGAAAGCAAAAGGCGAAACACCAACCGCTGCATTGTTTACAGAAAATATCGAGGGTACGCCTTATATTCTGGCCTACATCACGCCGCCTTCGATTGATGTGTCAAAACTCCCGAAAATCAACCGTGAAACCATCTTTATTATCGATAATTCCGGGTCCATGGGAGGCACATCAATGGTGCAGGCCAAGCAGGCGCTGGGACAACTGGTTCAACGTTATCCGCTTTGATGATACAATGGAGTTGCTGTTTCCTGCAGCCGTTAAGGCCGACGGTGAAAACATCGATACAGCATTGCGATTTGTCCGCAGTCTTGAGGCAGAGGGCGGCACAGAGATGCTGCCTGCACTCAGGGCAGCCCTTGTTGACCAGAATGTATCTGGTAGGGATACCATTCGCCAGGTTGTGTTCCTGACTGATGGGGCCATTGGCAATGAACAGCAATTGTTTGATGAAATTGGCCAAAACCGGGGGCGCAGCAGGGTTTTCACAGTCGGCATCGGTTCCGCGCCCAATTCGTTTTTTATGACAAGAGCGGCAGAGATTGGTCGAGGCACGTTTACCTATGTGGGCAGCGAAAGCCAGGTTGGAAGCCGGATGATAGAGTTATTCACCAAACTGGAAACTCCGGTGATGACTAATTTGGTTGCCCGCTTCGACGGAGTGAATGCCAGCGATGTTTCGCCAAATCCACTGCCGGACCTGTATGCCGGTGAACCTTTGGTTATTGCTGCAAAACTGGCAGCGGGAGGAAGTCTTGAAAATGCAAAGCTTGCTTTGAGTGGAGAGTTTGCCGGCCAGCCCTGGCGGGTAGAAATGCCACTTTCCGGTGCAGCCACCGGACCCGGTGTCGGAAAATTATGGGCGCGCCGAAAAATTGCCAGCCTGGAAGCATTGCGATCCAACGACACGGACATAAACCAGGTCGACCGCACAATCGAAAATGTTGCGCTTGCTCATCATATTGTCAGCCGGTTAACCAGCCTTGTGGCGGTTGATGTTACCCAAAGCCGCCCTGGCAGCAAGAAACTCGACACAAAAAAACTGCCACTCAACCTTCCAGATGGATGGGAGTTTAACAAGGTCATGGGTGATGCATCGCCGCTTCAAAAAGCGTCCTACAAAAGGGCTGCAAATCGCACCCGTCAGTTGATGGCCCCGGCGCCCAATGCAAAAATGGCAAGACTTGTGGCCGCTCGGACAAAATCTGTAAATCTGCCACAAACTGCAACACCGGCTGACCGCAACATTATTGCAGGATTGCTCATATTGCTGCTCGCATTCATGTTGTGGATGACCCAGCGCATGTGGGGCGGACTTGTGCGCGCAACGGGCGCGAGGGGCTGATGGCGATGCGTCGCTGGAAAGACAGCCCGGCACAGGTAAAACTCTGGCGCTTGCTGATCATCGTTGTCGCCCTTGCAGGGTTTTCCTTGATCGGCAATGGGGTTTGGATCAAGGCCAAGGCTGAACTGGCCCAGGTGTTGCTTGATCGGGCATTTGCCAAAACGGTATCGGGTGAAGTCGATGTTCGCCCCTGGCCGTGGGCCGACATTTCTCCTGTTGCCCGTATGTCCGTGAGCAGGCTGAACAAAAGCGCTGTTATATTGAATGAGGCCAGTGGCGAAGCGCTGGCTTTTGGCCCGGCCCTTGTCAGGGGCTCACCGATGCCGGGTGAGGAAGGCACCAGCATTATTTCAGGCCACCGCGACACCCATTTTTCCTGGCTTCGGTATTTGGATACAGGCGATGATATCGACATCAAGAATGCAAGAGGTGCCGACCAGCGCTTTCGTGTTACAGGCATGCGCATTGCCCGCTTTGATGAAGCCAACATTGATATCAACAGCTTTGGGCAGAAACTGGCTTTGACTACCTGTTATCCGTTTGATGCCAAAACAAGCGGGCCGTTGCGATATATTGTCGAAGCGGAGCTTATTCAGTAGTAGGAACTGCTGTGGTGCCCGGCTCGACGGTTGCTCGCAAGGGAATCGACCTGATCTAAAATAATTTCTTTCAGTTTAGAAATTTTTTTTGACTACCAATTAAACTGCAACCTGCGTATGGACTGAAACAACTAACATCGGGTTGGGAAATATTAAATGTGTGGAATTGTCGGGATTGTTGGCACCAGGCCAGTAGCAGTGCTCATGGTCGACGCCCTGAAGCGGCTTGAATATCGTGGTTATGATTCAGCCGGAGTGGCGACAATTGAAAACAGTGTGCTTGACCGGCGGCGGGCGGAAGGAAAACTGGTCAATCTTGAACAGCGCCTTGCTAACAATCCGCTGGCCGGAACCATTGGTATAGGCCATACCCGCTGGGCCACTCACGGGGTGCCCAACGAAACCAATGCTCACCCGCATATTTCTGATGATGTAGCATTGGTGCACAATGGCATTATCGAGAATTTTCGTGAATTACGCGAAGAATTGCAGGCTGATGGTTACGTCTTTGCCTCTCAGACCGATACTGAAGTCATCGCACATCTGGTCAGTCGCGAAGTAAAAAAGGGCATGAGCCCAAAAAAAGCAGTACATACTGCGATCAAGCGGCTCAAAGGTGCATTTGCCCTGGCCATCATGTTTCGCGATCATGATGATATGCTGATTGGTGCCCGTAACGGGCCACCACTGGCCGTTGGGCATGGCAGTGGCGAAATGTTTATCGGCTCTGATGCCATTGCTCTGGCACCATTTACCAATGTGATCACCTATCTTGAAGATGGTGACTGGGTTGTTGTGCACCGCGAAGAGTTGCAGATCTACGACGCCGAAGGCAATGCGGTCGAACGAGACCGGCAAACGTCAATTGGCTCCAACATGATGGTGGACAAGGGAAACTACCGCCACTTCATGGACAAGGAAATTCATGAACAGCCGGAAGTGATTGGCCACACACTTTCCCACTATCTCAATTTTGCCGATGGCCGCGTTTCCATCCTGGATAATCTGCCATTCAGTTTTGCCGATTTTGACCGGATATCAATTACAGCCTGCGGGACCGCCTATTATGCCGGGCTGGTGGCTAAATACTGGTTTGAACACCTGGCGCGCCTGCCGGTTGATATTGATGTGGCCTCGGAATTTCGCTACCGCGAAGCGCCAATGCCCAACAAGGGGCTTTCCCTGTTTATCACCCAGTCAGGGGAAACCGCCGATACCCTGGCATCACTGCGTTACTGCAAGCAGAAAAACCAGCACATCGGTGCCATAGTCAATGTGCAGGAATCGACCATTGCGAGGGAATCTGATGTGGTTTTCCCGACGCTTGCAGGACCGGAAATTGGTGTGGCTTCTACCAAGGCATTTACCTGTCAACTGTCCGTATTGGCCTCGCTGGCTGTTGGCGCTGCGCGACAACGCGGCAAAATCAGCGCAGAAGAAGAAGCACAATTGGTGCGCGATCTTTCCAAGGCGCCAAGAATTGCCAGCCAGGTATTAAAGCTTGGCGCAGAAATCGAACAGATTGCCCGTGATCTTGCGAGCGTCAGGGATGTGCTCTATCTCGGGCGCGATTCCAATTTTCCACTTGCCATGGAAGGCGCATTGAAACTGAAGGAAATTTCCTACATTCATGCGGAAGGTTATGCTGCGGGCGAATTGAAACACGGCCCCATTGCGCTGATTGATGAAAACATGCCTGTGGTGGTTATTGCTCCCACCGACAAGATATTCGACAAGACCGTATCCAACATGCAGGAAGTTGCAGCCCGCGGCGGCAAAATAATTCTTATTACTGATGAGAAGGGTGCCAGGGCCACCGATATTGAAGGTGCAAAAATCATCATTCTGCCGGAAATGCCGGAAATCATCACGCCAATCGTCTATGCATTATCGGTTCAGATGCTTGCTTATCACACGGCGGTGCATATGGGGACCGATGTTGATCAGCCGCGAAACCTTGCAAAATCTGTGACTGTCGAATAATCAGTGGTTCAGGGAGTTGCCTGACCCGGCGATGTTTAAGCCTGTTCGCGTGAATTTGTTACAAATCGCATTGCAATCATCATCACAATTAACATATTAGACTGACTGCACAATTTGGTGCACCAAGGAAAGAACCTGCTGAATGGCGAAAGAAAACAAACCGCTGTTGAAAAAAACCAAGCCAAGGCTTGTAACGCGGTTGCGCAACTATTTTTTAACCGGGTTTGTTATTTGCGCGCCTCTGGCGATTACGGCCTACCTGACTTGGACATTGATCCAATGGGTGGATTCATGGGTCAAACCCTATATCCCAAGTGTTTATAATCCGGATACCTATCTGCCATTTTCGGTGCCTGGATTTGGCCTGCTGGTTGCTTTGTTCGTGATAACGATCGTCGGATTTCTAACCGCAAACCTGATTGGTCGCTCAATCGTATCATTTGGCGAATCCATGCTCAGTCGGATGCCGGTTGTGCGCAGCCTCTATTCCGGATTGAAACAAATTTTTCAAACAGTTTTCAATGAGAAGTCAGAGAGCTTCAAGGAAGTAGCCTTGATTCAATACCCCAGGCAAGGTTTGTGGGC
>QIIJ01000385.1 GCA_003232595.1 Aurantimonadaceae bacterium
AGTCCGCTTCCAGTGCGTCACGAACATTGGCAACAACAGTTTGCTCGGCATTTTCACCGGCATCCTGGGGCTCCACGCGTATCAGCACATCTTTTTCCGATCCGAAGGCCTGAACCTGAAGATCGCCAAGATTAAGCTCGCCAAGAGCCGAGCGGATTGCGCCGACATCGGCTTTGCCCTTCTTGGCCTGCACTTCAATCAGTGTTCCACCTTTAAAGTCAATGCCAAGATTGAGACCCACGCCTACAAACAGGCCCATGGACAAAACCAGAATCAAGGCAGAGGTCGGAAACGACAATTTGCGCCATGCCATGAACTTCAAGCCGGTTTTTTCCGGAACAAGCCTGATCAATCGCTTCGGCAGCTCATTTGGCCTGCCGCGCTTGACCCACCATGACATCAACAAGCGGGTTAAGGTGAAGGCTGTAAAGACCGATGTGATAATTCCAATTGCCAGGGTAATGGCAAACCCGCGAATTGGCCCCGAACCCAGATAAAACAGAATAAATGCGGCAATAAGGGTTGTGATATTGGCATCCAGAATAGTCGCCAACGCCTGTTTGAACCCCGCGTCAATTGCCTGAATAAGAGAGCGCCCCCCTCGTCGCTCTTCCCGTATTCGCTCGAAAATCAGCACATTGGCATCAACTGCCATGCCCATGGTCAATACAATACCGGCAATACCGGGCAGCGTAAGGGTTGCACCGATCATCGAGAGAACCCCGATAATCATAATCATATTGGCCAACAGGGCAATATTGGCAATCACACCCAGATATCCGTAGGCCAGCAACATAAATATCACGACAGCAATAGCCGCAAAAATTGATGCCTGCCCTCCTTTGGTGATGGAGTCCTGCCCCAGGCTGGGGCCAACGGTGCGCTCTTCAACGATTGTAAAATCCGCAGGCAGCGCACCGGCGCGCATAAGGATCGCAAGATCATTGGCTGATTGAGGCGTAAAACTGCCCGAGATCTGGCCGCTGCCGCCTAGAATTGCCTGGCGGATTACGGGTGCGGAAATCACCTTGTCATCAAGAATGATTGCAAACCGGCGGCCGACATTGCGCGATGAAATTTCGCCAAATCGCCGCGCACCTTTGGTATCAAACCGGAATGTTACGATCGATTCACTGGTTCTGGAATCAAACCCCGGTTGCGCATCCACCAGACTGTCACCGTCCACTTCGACCCGCTTTTTGATGACATAGGGTATCGGGTCATCATCGGGGTTTCTCTGGTCAGGAATTGAATACACGATTTCAGAATCAGCCGGAGGCCGGTTGCGCAAGGCTTCTTGAACACTTGCCTCTTCATTGACCATTCTGAAGGTCAGTTTTGCAGTGCCGCTTAATATCACCTTTAGTCGCTCAGGGTCATTAAATCCCGGCACTTGCACGATAACCCTGTCTGTACCCTGGCGCTGAATTATCGGTTCCGTGGTGCCCAATTCGTCAATACGCCGGCGGAACACCTCGATAGACTGTGCAAGAACAGATTGCATCCGGGCTTCCATGCCTTCATCTGTCAGCGTGAACTTGAAAAAGCCCGGTTCAGATTCTGTTATTTCCACTTCACGTACAACACCGGCACCAAACAGTCCTGAATTGATTGGCGCTGTCAGTTCATTCAGTCGGGTTCTTGCAAGTTCAAAATCTTCAGCATTGCGAACTCGTACCTGAACGACCTTGCCTTTTCCCCTGAGGTTTGAATATCTGATCTTTTTTTCATTCCTGGGGCGTAACTGAGCCTGTACATCATCGCGCAGAACCTGAAGTCTGTCAGCAATAACACCTTCACTTTCGACCTTGAGCATCAAATGCGAGCCGCCCTGCAGGTCTAGCCCGAGTGTCAGTCGCTGCTTTGGCAATGCATCCGGCATTGCCTCCAGGGTCGCGTCTGAAAGAATGTTTGGCAGCGCATACAACGCCCCTACAAACACTGACAACACGATCAGAATAACTTTCCAGCGGGAAAAATGAAGCATGATCTATCCGATAGTCAATTTATAATTGCCTTGCATCCGGCACTCCGGCCGCCGGGGTTCAATTTTTCTTGGTCGTGGTTTTCTTCGCCGCCGCAGATTTCTTTGCAGGCGCTGTTTTGCCGGAAGATGCCGTTTTTTTGGAAGACGCGGTCTTTTTTGCAGGTGAATCATTGGCTGCAACTGGCCCCCCCTTTACCCGCACTTCAACAATCATCGACCGCACAACCTTGACCCTGACATCCCTGGCAATCTCAACCTCGACTTCATTGTCATCAATGACTTTGGTAACCTTGCCGACCAAACCACCACCAGTGACCACTCCATCGTTACGCCTGATTGCCCGTAACATTTCTTCCCGCTTTTTTGCCTGTTGACGCTGCGGACGGATGATCAGGAAATACATGATGGCAAACATGACGGCCAAAGGTATCAGCAGGTCGAATGCGCCACCTCCACCAAATGACTGAGCCAGAATGGGTGTACTTTCCATATTTAGTTCCTTGCAATAAGGCGGCGTGACGCACACCGGCCCGTAGATGTTTTGCCGGACTATAGTCATCGCATCCGGCAATGCAATCTCTGACTTGGTGTCCAAACTGGAAAAATCAAGTTCTAACGGTCTTCTTTATTTACCATTCGGACCGTGGTATGCGCAATTTCGATCAATTTGATACAATCCCGGACCAATCTTGATATTGGAACAGCTGTTGAGCAAAGACCCTATCGATATTCTGAACAGGAAACTGGACATCATTGCAGAAATCCTTGCGCGCAGCGCTCCTGCGCCTGCCCCGGATAATTCACTTGAAATAACAGACGTTTATGTCTGGCAGGCCGAATTAAAGTGGCTTCAACCTGTGGAAAAGGTCAACCGTGTTGACATGAAATTGTTGAAAGGCATCGACCGGGTTCGCGATATTCTTGTAGAAAACACCACCAAATTTGCCAGCGGTTATTCAGCCAACAATGCGCTTTTATGGGGTGCACGCGGTATGGGCAAATCATCGCTTGTCAAGGCAGTTCATGCGGCGATCAACAAATTGTCGGACAAAAGTGAGCTAAAGCTCATTGAGATTCACCGCGAAGACATAGAATCCCTGCCACAGCTGATGATGTTACTGCGCAAACAACCTTTCAGAATCATTTTGTTTTGTGATGATTTGTCCTTCGACAGCGATGACACATCCTACAAGTCACTCAAGGCAGCGCTTGACGGAGGGGTGGAGGGACGCCCCGGAAATGTAGTATTTTATGCAACCTCAAACAGGCGCCATCTACTGCCGCGTGATATGATCGACAACGAACGCTCAACAGCAATCTCACCGGGCGAAGCCGTCGAGGAAAAGGTTTCACTCTCGGACCGGTTCGGATTGTGGCTGGGTTTTCACAAATGCAGCCAGGATGAATATCTGGCGATGGTTATGGGCTATGCCAGCTATTTTGGTATCGATATTGACAAGATGGAATTGCGCAAACAATCGCTTGAGTGGGCAACAACCAGAGGCAGCCGTTCTGGTCGGGTCGCCTGGCAGTTTATTCAGGATTTGGCCGGTTCCCTGGGCAAAAGTATCGAGAAATAAACCCTCGATACATTCCCGTTAGGACATACCCGGATAGCGTGTTATCAACCACGTTTCAAATGTTTTACCGGATTAACCGGGTTTGAATCCTTGCGCAACTCAAAGTGTATCTTTGGTGTCGTGGCAATCCCCGAACGTCCTGAACGGGCAATGGTTTGACCACGCTTTACCTGATCACCGCGACTGACCAGATTTTTGCTTGAATATGCGTAGGCAGATACCCATCCACCAGAATGGCGCACCAATATCAGTTTGCCGAATTCCTCCAACTCATTGCCAGAGTAAATAACCGTGCCGTTTTCAGCGGCCTTTACTGCTGTACCAACCGGAACAGAGATATCGATCCCGTCATTGGGAGCACCATTGACCTTTGAGCCGAACTTGCTGACGACCCTGCCTCTGGCAGGCCAGCGGAAGTTGGCGAGCCCGGTTTGATTTGGGGTAACGGCCTTGATTGACGCACGTTTAGCCAATTCTGCCGACTTCTGTGGTGGCGTATAAGCAGCCGGCCCGGTGTTGTTTTTGAATTTCCGCGGGTTCTTGCGTGCAGTGGCGGAAGGTGTGCCGGTTACAAACGGATCAACCGCCATTTCTGTTTTTGGACGTTTTAAGCTCACAACGCGAATATTGCCTGATTTTCCGGGCTTCGGAATAACAAGCCTCTGACCAACCCGAATGGCATTGCCACTAAATCCGTTTGCCTTTCGAAGTGCAGACTTTGTGATGTTATTCCTTCTGGCGATGCCGCCAACTGTATCACCCGATGCAACCACATATTGATTGCCCGGATTGGTTTCGCTGATTTCAATAGAAGATTTTACCTTGCGGTCAACAGATTTTGCTATCGGCTTTGCGCTGGCAATCCGGGTTACCTTAATCGTTGGGACCGCAATGCGTTGCGATGGTTTTTCATCAGAATTTACATTTGGACTGTTCAGTCTCGAACTCCGCAAATCACGTGTTCGCTGACCGGTATTAGCCGTTAAAGCCGAGCGGGGATTAGCCGGAATAAACACCCTTTGACCGGCAACGATATCGCCAGCATTTGAGATATTGTTGACCCGCATGATATCCTTTACCAGCACGCCATAACGTCTTGAGAGATCATAGAGCGTTTGGCCCTTGCGCAATCTGACCTGTGTTCCGCCAACTTTGGCCAGGCCAGTGTTGGTGGAACGGGTCGGGGCCGTTTTTCTGGAAACAGGTTCAGGTGCGGAAATTACTGGTTTTGCCGGTTTTTTCTGCGGCTCTGCCAAAAAGCGTCGTTTGCGCTTTGCGGCAGGTGGTGACGCCGGTCTTACAGTTTCGTTTTGACCCTCAGGCAGAGTTTCCGGCAACAGGCTGACCGGCTTCAACCTGTCAGTACGCTTAAGTGTTGCAGAACGCACCTGTTTGGAATTTGGCAGAGGACTGCGGGTTACAACATCACCTGGATAAGGTTGAGGAGCATCTGTGGAACTGCGCGCGGCATAGGAAGTTGCGCGCGGATTTCCAATGGAGGCGGTTGTTCGCTTATCTATATCACCAGGATAGGGCTGATCTTTTTCAGCATCCTTGCGAATTATTGCGCGCTGATTTTCTGTCGGCACAGATGCCGTTACAAAAGGGTCGTCCAGCCTGCTGAAATCAGTACTGCAGCCTGCCCCTATAATGGCTACCATTGACAATGTGGCGACATTTACCAGCAATTTGCTGCGCCTACGCGATACACAAATACTCATCAAACTTCCCGCAGATTACACAATACAATGAAAATGATTAAACATTGTTTACGTTAATCGGGAGTTAAATTCCGTCATTTCGTGACTTTCGGGTGCGCGGTGAATATGAAACAGGAAGCAGTCCAGTGCCGGTCTGCCTCTCACACTCTCACCCAACTCTGAACCAAATCTGTGTGCGTAGTGGCCCTGCGCAGAGATGTTTCAGAGATATTCTGCAATGCCAGGCATGAATGGAGACATTCTGACAGGAAACAAATCCTTGCGTTCAAACCGACTGCCAACTTTGGTCAATAGTGCCAGCATTTGTTCACCAAAGGGTTCACCAATTGCGGCAACCATGCTGCCGCCGGACGCAATCTGATCGAGATACTGCTTCGGCAGGCCCGGGAAAACACCATTGGCAACAATTCTGTCATAAAGACCGGTTCCGGCAATGTCATCAAGACCATCCTTTTGCCGAGTAACAATATTGGTTATTCCGGCATGGTCAAAACGATCTTTGGCCTGATCAATCAGCGTCTTGTAGCGATCCAGAGTGACCACCTTTTTAGCCAGCCTGGAAATAAGCGCCGTCTGATAGCCTGTACCGGTGCCTATTTCCAAAACGGAATGATAGCGTGCAAGGTCAAGAGCATGAACGGTGCGGATGACTTGCTCAACACTTGTCATGTTTTGCCCGCAGTCCATTGGCAAAGAACGTCCATGATGGACCTTGTCCATGTGCTGGGCCGGAAGATACCTGTCTCGAGGAGTTATCTCAATGGCCTCCAGCAGGGCTTTTTGTTCAATGCCATAGGAGCGCATTCGCAGCAAAAGGCTCATCAGATCTTCATTGGATTTAACCCGTAACTTTCCCTTCTGTGTTAACATCATGTACCGTCTTCATTCATGCTATTTTGCAGTTCTGTCAAAAACTCATGATTGGTCAAATCCATTTTCAAGGGCGATACGGCGATTTTGTTTTCTGATATGGCATATATATCGGTGCCAGGCTGATGAGCAGGGCTTTCACCCTGAAAGCGCATCCAATAGTAAGGAAAGCTCCGTCCATCCCGGCGTTTTTCTATGTATAGAGAATGCACATATTTTCCCTGGGAGACGACTTGCGTTCCTACAACTTCCTCCGGGGCGCATTTTGGGAAATTCACATTAAAAAACGTTCCGCGCGGGAAATCCTGCGCCAGCAATTTTCTCAATACCTTCGGACCAAGGGTTTCGGCTGTACGCCACGGCACCTTACGATCACCGTCAAAGTCATAGGCCTGGGAGAGCGCAATTGATTTAGCACCAAGCAGCATGCCTTCCATCGCACCTGCAACTGTGCCGGAATAATTGACAAAATCACCAATATTCAGCCCGGAATTTACACCTGACAATACCACATCCGGCGGTTCCGGCATGAGTTGACGAATGGCCATGATGACACAATCCGTTGGCGTGCCGCTGACTGAAAAGCGGCGTTCATTGTATTGGTGCACCCGCAACATGGGCAACGCCGCTTTGATCAGTCTGCGGGGCAACCACCCATATATCGTCTGAAAGCTCACGCGCAATGCGTTCAAGCACGGCAAATCCCTCATCATGGATTGAATCATCGTTTGTAAGCAGAATTCTCATTATTCAGCTGGCTCCCCGATAACTTCAATACCGCCCATATAGGGTTGCAGCACATTTGGCACATTTATTGTCCCGTCCTTGTTTTGATAGTTTTCAACCACTGCAATCAAGGTGCGCCCCAGGGCCAATCCGGAGCCATTCAGCGTGTGACAATATTTCAGCCTGTTTCCTTCTGTTCTGTAGCGTGCATCCATCCGCCGTGCTTGATATTCACCACAAACCGAGCAACTGGAAATTTCGCGGTAGGCGTTCTGCCCCGGTAACCAGACTTCAATATCGTATGTCTTACGTGCCGATACGCCCATATCGCCGGCGCAAAGCAGCATCACGCGATAATGCAGATCAAGCCGTTTGAGAACTTCCTCGGCACAAGACAACATGCGCTCCAGTTCCCGCGATGAACTTTCGCTGTCTGTTATTGAGATCATTTCGACTTTGGAGAATTGATGATGGCGAAACATTCCGCGTGTATCGCGCCCGGCAGAGCCCGCCTCGGATCTAAAACACGGGGTGAGAGCTGTCACCCGCATCGGCAGGTCTTCGGCCCGAAGAACCGTTTCGCGGACCAGATTAGCCAGCGGAACCTCGGCAGTAGGGATCAGCCAAAGATTGGTTCTATTCTTTTGATAATGAAGAGATTGCAATCTTCCCATTTCTTGAAAAAGGTGTTGTTGAGAGAAATCATCAGGCCCCCAAGAATCAAGTAAGTTACTCTGTGCTTCCCCATAAAAATCTTCGAACGATCTAATGTCATCACCAGTTTTGGAAGTGCGAAACAGGTCCTCGGAAAATTTCGGCAATTGCCCGGTACCAAACACAGCCTCATCACGTACCAGCAGTGGTGGATTAACCTCGGTGTAATCGTGCTCTGAAATATGGAGATCAAGCATGAATTGGCCCAAAGCCCGCTCAAGCCGTGCAAGACCGCCGCGCAGCACCACAAACCGGCTGCCGGAAATTTTTGCGGCCGTTTCAAAATCCATCTGCCCGAGGGATTCTCCCAGTTCGAAATGCTCTTTTGGCTCAAAGTTGAATTGTCTGCTTTCGCCGTGAACCTTTATTTCCACGTTGTCGTTTTCGTCAGCGCCTTCCGGCACATCATCAAACGGCAAGTTGGGAATTTCGGCCAGCGCATCATCTAAAGCCGATGAAAGCGCCTTCTCCTGCTCCTCACCGTCCCGAATGAAAGCCTTTAGTTTGCTGACCTGCTGAATTGCCGCCTGTGCAGCCTCTTCATTGCCGGACGTCTTGGCGCGACCGATTTCCTTTGAGGCAGCATTGCGGGTTTCCTGTGCTTCCTGCAATCTTGTCACATGGGCGCGGCGATCGCCGTCCAGGGCTATCAGACGAGCAGAAGCGGGCTCAATCCCGCGCTTTGCCAATGCCGCATCAAACGCTTCCGCGTTATCCCTGATCCATTTGATATCAA